>CAYWMZ010000008.1:0-18657 GCA_964459485.1 uncultured Desulfocapsa sp.
GTATTCGAGAAGTCCCGAATGGACGAAGATGGGGTGCTGCTGAATAGTTACGTTATTTAGGAAAATATTGGGCCAGATAAACAAATGGATTATCATTAGCAGCCGCAATTTCTGCAATAGCCCTGGCTCCCTGGCCGTAAACATCCTGCCGCAATAATTCCCGGTCGCAAAACTCCACCCCAAGCCCGCGTTCCCGCAGACAGGTTATCTCAGCCCATGTGGCATGCCCCTCAATATATAAGAGACCGTGTTGAGCTTCCAGCTCTTCCATATCCAGGTTGTCTTCCTGCCATATATGGGTAAGCTCATGAACCATTGTTGCCAGGGTCATGTGATACGGCTGACCATTTTCAATATAAATTGAGCAGTCATTGTCTCTGCGTCTCGCAAATCCCACCGTCCTGGCATCAAAACCCGCAGTTGCCGAAAAAGGTCGTTTCAGTTCGTTGGCAATTTCTTCTGCGCTGGCAAATTTAACCTGCACATTCTTTCTAATTTTTAATGGATAAAATTTTTTAACCAGCCACTTTCGCGCCTCCCTATAAACCTTATCCAGACCTTTGACTGTGTTGACTGCGGTATCACGACAATTTGGGCATCTTTCCCGCCCGTCGTTTAAAGATTCAAAACTGCTGCCAGACATAATCTCTCCGCAGAAATCACAGACCCGTTCCTGTGAAGCGGCCCCCCCTGTCACGGCCATTCCCTGAAATTCACGCCTCTGTTTCTGGAGCCTTTGGGGCAAATCCGCAGTCAGGTCATTGAGGACTTGCAAACATGCTTTAAGTTCAGTTAAAGAAAATTTAATTCCCGTCCCATATACCAGTTTTATACCGTCTTCATCAGAAGTTTCCACTTTTTGAATCAACCAGCAAAGGTAATCTGCCAGAAGATCAAAAATAATCTGCCAATTATCGTATAACGCTCTTATTAAACCAAGATCCCGATGAGAATCTTCAAGAAAAATGAGATCGAGCCCACAAGCCCCATCTTGATCCGCATCACATTCCGGAATCTCCAACTTCGGTAACAGATCGACTGGTTTTGCCAGGCGCATATCATGATTATCCCCAGTGCTATCAGCAGCGGCAGTATCCTTGCATGTCACCAACAAAAACTGCCACTTTTCAGGAAAAACAGTCTTAAAGGCCTGTTGCAACAAAGTGGCAAGCGTGACGGATGACAAGACACTCCCCGTATTATCACGTCGTTTGGCGGAAAACCGCAATATACGCCCTAAACCATACTCTCTATCCGGTATGCCATTCACGTCTTCCAAACTCTCATACGCATAGACAGAACCATTCAGAAAGAGAGTGAAATATCCCGAGGTTTTGACTCTAAATCCAGCTTCACAAACGGCAACAGTAAATAACCATATCCCATACTCCGAAGTTCTCTGGTTGATAGGACGGGAGGGGCTGGTTTGCATGATTAGCGTAAGATCAGGATGATAATGGCAAAAATTATTCTTTTCTGATTTGTTAACAATTATTTCCTGTCTCATAGGATTAATTTTTCGTATTTCATAAGGCCTTCCCTCAAATACATGAATCTGGTTGGGAAGAAATAATTGATAGGCATGTTCACCGGCCACCACATCCATAACATTGTCGCTTTGATCGACAATCCGCCAGCAATCAGCCATTACATTTTTAAAACGAAAAGCGGCATTCGCATTAAGTCTAATGAATAGAACCTGTTCATATCTGTTCCCTTCCTGATCAAAATGCCATCTGATATCTTTGTTAAGCAACCCTTCCCGTAATAAATTAATTTGAAAGCAATCCTCTATAATGGCGTTCACTCCCTTCAGAGCTGGAAAATCATACCCCGCCCCATTCAATAATGTCTGGATAGAATCGTCCCTAACCCAGGTAACGAGAAGACGGCTGACCAGACAGCAAGCCACACCATATCTGTCAAATAAGGGAGAAACTGCAAGTCTGGTGCGAGACACCCAGCTCTCGGAGAGGAAGAATAATATATTATCGGCAAAATAATCCCGAAAGAGATATGTCGGCGTACCAACCAGAGCCAATACCTCCTTTTCACCAAGGGCAAGGGAGTTCTTTATTGCCGAGGGTAGATTACACGAGTAATCATTAGTAATGACAATCGGCATTTTCAAAGGATCAAATAAAGAGGGGCAGGCAGGGCTGTCAACCAGCCGTTTTGCCTCCACTGACACAAGATTTTTGTCAAGTTCCTCAAAGGCCTCCCGCCAGATTGTCTGCTCCATTCCGGTCAATAGGATTTCGCCGACACCATCCTGCAAAGCAGGTATGGCAAAAACTGGTTCACAACCGAGATACTGAGAATAATGAACCAGTTTTTCCTGATAAGGAGCAGGCCCCTCATTTCCCCAGGCCAGCAGATAACTCCTTGCGGGGAAAGAATGCGGCAAAGCATATTCCCTTTGTTTAACACCAAAAAAATTACGCATTGCCGAATCAAGATTAGCTCGGTCCTCTCTGGCAAGAAGCACAAATTGCGGCGATTTACCCCGCATATCCGCCAGAGAAAAGTAAAAGGCCTGACAGGCTCCCATATCACGTGCCAACACCTCAATAGCATCTACGAAAACCACCATGGATAACTGCTTAATCCATAACTCTGCTCTCTCTTCAGGAAAAACCTCCTGTAAGGCCTCGTTAACAGAAACAATACCTATGGAATTATCTGGATTAACCCCGACTTCGATATTATGCCAACAGACTGCCGCGTAGGCAGGAAAATCAAGCCAACGGCGCACCCAGTCCGTAATTGTTTTACGACCGCTTACAGATCTTCGCAACCGCTCAGGAATGACAAAGAGGATATTGTCTCCATCGAGAAGCCGCCGCTGCAGAGAGGCGAAAAGAACTGGAGCAACCTGCTGATACAACAGCTCTACAATGCTCAGGTCTTCGCCCTGCCAGAGATCGCGTAAAATATTTTTTTGAGAAGCGTTCAGAGTGATACGTTGTCTTCCCAGACACTCTTCAACGATTTGGCACTCAACCTCAACACGCTCTATGACGACCCCGGAAGAGCGGTGCGATAAGGAACGACTCATACCGTCGGACGCATTATTCAAAACAGGCTCCGCAACCAGCAAACGTTCCGGCCAGAAACTATGATATTTTTTCCACAACAATTCGAAATTACCTTGCCGAGTAACACAAACATCCGTGCCGGCCGTCTCCGGCTGCTCTTCCCCCTCCCGCAGTCCGCCAAGATACCAGGCGATTTCAAAGGTTAATAATAACGGCACAGCCGGCAGCATGGGCAACACAATTGGCAAATGAAATGAGATCGGGGCATAATCATCAAATAACGAATATAAAAACATAAAAAGCAGGGAAAATGCCAGGACAAGAAAATACTGGCGAGGATATACCCAACTATCAAGCAGAAAAGCGTTGTCGTCAAAATTACGTTTATATGCCGGAAACATCCCCCTGGCTTCCGGCTGAACATATCTTGCCCGATCTGGTTTTCTTACCAGCCAGCGCCAGATTTGCCGGAAAAAGCTGACCATCCCTGTAATGATCCGCCATCCACTTTTCACACCAAAAAACAAAAACAACAAAGAAAAATTATAGAGAAACGAAAAACGATGAGGAACTATAGGTATTTGAACTCCTGGAATGCTGTTCAGCCGGAAGATAACATTCATAATCAAATTATCAATAAACCGATAGGGGTGGATATAGATCCACACAGCAAGAGCGGAAAACGATAAAGCGGCGAGCGGGCACCAGCGCTGGCGATAACGATAACGGCGCGGGGCATTAGTCAGCCACAACATGACCATGACAGCCACCACACAACCCGCACTACCGAAAAACATCCGCCAGCCCATTCCGTTATACCCCTTTTGGACAATTAATATTAATCCGGCGAAGTCCAGGCAAATGACAACTGTTACACACCGTCAGGGAGCCGCTAACCTGCTGTATATAATTCCCCTCTGACACCAAAACCCAAAATTCCTTTTGTGCAGCAGGCGGCTTGTCAACCTGGCATACAAAGTAATTACCCATATCATCAACCGATATTTCAGGTGGAAAAGTATTAACAAATTGAGACAACCAGTCACATTGCATATCAAATTGTTTTTTAAAAAACGTTAGTTTTTTTCGTTTCAGATCTTTTTTTTGTTTTTCATATTTCAGAGCTTGCAGGTTTTTAATCAAAACCGAAAACTCACAGATTTTCTGTTGAAAAAACTTGTTGTTCTCAAAGATATTTTTCAGAGATCTACCCTGTTGATGAAGAATACAACGAACTTTTTTCTCGAGCCGCTTCTTCTTAAAATTACTGTACCTCGTCAACATCCAGTCAAGGAATATGACAAAAGTTGCCTGGCTGGCGAGAACTACCAGTACACGAGGTGACTTCAGACCCACTCCCTGTTGACTAACGGTCAGGAGATAGGGGATAAGAAGCAGGGACAAAGCGGTAATATATAGCATCAATCTCTGTACGCCTGAAAGCCTGGTCACAAAAATTTCACCAATACCCCTGGAGAGTTCAGCAACACAGGCGGGCCAGTCGTGAATAATTTGTTTAAAGGCTTTTTGATGTAATTCCCTCCGGAGACAAGCAGCGTTTTTTTCATATTTGCAGATTGTCTCGTCCAGGTCATTAAATCGTCTTTTCTCCCGTCCATCTTCATTAAACATCAGCCTCCTGGATTGTGCCAACATCACATCGGCATCAGCGCCATAGGTATCAAGAGAATCTTTTTGCTCTTGCAACCATTGCTGCCAGCCCTCTATTGAGCTCCCCGACAGCCCTGAAGGCATTTTAAAATCATTCAGTTGAGCAGGAGCACCACAAGGGCTGACAGTCTGAAGACATGAAACTTGTTTACTCCCACGCCACTGTTTCTCAATCCGGCGGGCATGCGCTTTCCACCTGGAAATCGTTTTGATAAAACACTCATCAAGGGAGTCCGTATCAAGATCAACGTCATCAACCACCCATAAGTATTTTGGATCAAGCCGACAGTCCGTCTGTTCACAAAGAAAAATAAGAAAATAGGCCAGACGCAGTAAGCCAAGCCGCGACCGATACGAATTTTGTTGTTCACCGATCCTGTCACCATTAGGGAATCTGATACAGACAATGCCTAAATTGCTTGCGCTCAGGGCACTATAAGTTCTTTGCAGCAAATCAGTAATAATAGTTCTCAAAGGGTTTTCTCGTCCACGTATCCAGCTGATATCGTCTCTCTTAATACGATCTTCAAGTAGTGAGCTAAACTCATCATTCAATCGACTCAGTACCTTAAGATCAAGAAAGCGGGAGCAATAATCCACGCTTAAAGTGTTAATTATCACTTCTCTGGTCTTAACCAGGTCAGCAAAAACCTCCTTCGCCTGTTCAAATTCTTGCCGAATTGTCTTCTGCAAATTGTCTTCCAGTACGGAAAGCCCTTGATCCACATGCACATCGTTCAGAACCTTCGGCCCGCTCCACTTCGCAGCGACTTTCTGAACATCGGCAGCGCTGAATAGCGGAGAGTCAGCGTCCTCTTTCTCCACATAACCCCGCGTATCCAAATTCCATTGCTCTCTGCCTCGTTCATTAACAGGAACACCGAGTTCGTCTTTAACCCATGAATAAAGATCCAACAGCACGACTCTAAATGGCTTGCTGTGCCCGCCGCTCAGAGGAGCCAGAAACTCATTTTGTATCTGCCGCAGACGATCCGTCAGACAACCGACAAAATACATACTGCTGTCATCATATCGCGGTGGAGACGCAGAAAGAATAACCATCTGCCATTCAGACTCCCGCCGATCTGCCCTTAACCAGTCAAGCATCATAGCAACACCTTTCTGCCGTTGCGTCTTACCGTCGGAAGCGGCAATGATATACAGAGACCCATCATCCTGCAATGGGTACCAGAAAGGTTTGACCGGTTTAAAAGCCGAAACACTTCCTTCCAGATCTATAATAAGTGTACGCACCGTCATTAAACCGCCTGGCTCCCCTGCCGCAATCTTTTGACAAAGGCTTCAATCTTCTGGCACCATTTAGTCAAATATTCCGAGCCATCCTGTTCGGCTTTTTGATAAATCTTTGACGTGTTCCTCAACCCTTCCAGAATATCGGCAGATTTTAGTTGAGCCGTATTCTGTTGGTGCTTCCCATACACCTGAATACAATATTCAGTTACTGAATTAAGTAGACAGTCCAGCAATTCAAGCGAAAGATTCATCAGATTGTCAGCAGGCCGGTCAATGGGTATTATCAAAACGATATCAAGCACATTGCTTGCCTGGTGGTAAGATACAGGCAATACAGCACATCCCTTAATGAACTGATGATCCTCAATTTCAGGCAATTTCCTCTTATCAACCGCGAATTGTTGCTCTGCACCGGCCAAGATTTTGTCTACCATTATCGGATTATGCGGCATAGACTGGTATAATTCAAAAAAATCAAAGGCAATATTGCGCCCGTTAACCTGTACCGTTTTTACCTCGCCATCATCGTGCAACGCCCAGACATCCTCACTGTCCACCGTGCCATGCTGCAGCATTTTAAGGATAAGACCAAGAAGGAAGGCGCGTCTGCCCTTTGCCTCATCCAATCTGGCAAGCTCCGGATTCAAATCCGGCATATACGCCGGACGATGCCAGCGTCTGTCAAGATGATAGGTAACAGCTGTCTCCGGACATTTCTCAAGTTCGCGGATTCCCTTTTGGTAAGAAGTAAAATAGATTCCGGCATGCGAAGCATCTCCGCTTCCTTTGAATTTGGGAAGATCACTGGCCTGCAGCCCGGGCACAACTCTATAGCGAATCAGCTCGTAAGGAGAAAAAGCCCCGTGTTGCCGCAGGGCATCACTTCCCCCGAAAATCATCTGGATCTCCCCTGTGGTCAGGGACTGGGCACTATCAGGATGGATCCCCCAATAAGCCAGCTCCTCAGCTTCTCTATGCCCGGCAATTGTGGATATAAGAGGCAGAGCAAGACCGTGAAGGCCGGTTTTGATGGTCTCTGTTACATCGAAGTCAGATCTGCGCAAAGCCTCAATGACATTCAGCCTGATATCTTCTCGCTGGCGCAGAATCTTTTCTGTCCAGCCAAGTAATATATTACGAAATCCGTCAAAGCCTGCGGTTCTATTTTCGTTCCAGGGGAAAAATTCATGGCAGAAACACTGAAAGACACCGATATAAAGCTTTTTACAAATATCTGCCGGAAGTTCACTGTCTCCCACCAATTGCGGCCGTATCTGTTCCCATGCCTGCTGTTTCTCCCGTTGTCCGGCCAGGAGAAACATGATACTGGGGTCAGAACCCACCTCATGCGCCCTCTCAAGCCTGAATATATCCTCCATCAAAGTCAGCTTCTCTACATTCAGACCGTCAAAATACCTTTCCCATTGCCCAATCAATGCCCGGCAGGATTCAAGAATCCGCCGGTAGACATCCTCCAGCAATTTACTCCGGGCAAAATCACGCAGCTTTCTTCTCTGGCTTTCCGCTCCCACCTGATACGTTTTGGCAAACTCTGCCAGATTATCTTTGATCATCCGGCCCAAACGTCCCTGTTCCAATGCCATCCTGACCCTGTCTTCAGCGGTTTCTTTATAATCTTCAGTCTCCTCAAGATCATACATCTTTTCACGATAGCGTCTTATCTCAGTACCGCGTAATTTGTTTTTAGCAGCCAGATCCTGCTCCTTACTCTCCAACTCCATTTCCAGCTGATAAAGCATATAGCGGACGGCCACAGGATGAACTGGTTCTGGTTCCCGTAACATCCACCGGTTCAATTGATAAGGCTCATCTCCTCCCAGACAGTCAACAGCCTGACAATCACTGCCTATGATATCATTGACAAGCTGTATCTTCAGTTCCTGCACAACCCGAAACACAATATCCTTAAGATGTTCAAGGCTGTCCTCTACCGCCGCCACTTCCCCTGCGACTTTATTGCGTATTTTCAACTTCCCATTATTCAAGGTACATAACCCATCAGCGTCCTGAAAATCTTTTTTCTGCTTCAGGAGTGTTGAGACACGATCCTCAATATGGTCAACAAACTCCTTTATTTTCGGCCCTAAATCATGACCTTTTTCATCTGCCTTTCTGGTCGAAAGGTACATTCTCCTGAAAAAATGATGAGGATTATCACCGCTTCCATGCGAGTCTAACAGCTCAACATAACGTTTCCCCCGTTTAGGACGTTCACGAAAAAGCCCTTTTTTCATATCCAGCTCATAGGCCTTTACCTCCTGTTCATACTGATCATCAAGCCAACGCCACTCTTCTGCCAGACTGTCGGCAATCCATCGCAAGCCAAAATATTCAATCATGGCCTCGTATGGATAAACCAGACGGGCCACGCCTGTACTGCAATAGCAATTAGTCCCATTCGCCTTTATACTTTGACGCAGATTATTATCTTCCTGAGAACGGTTTTCAGCACCAATCGGGGTAAAAAACTGCAGGAAAAGTGCCTGCACAACCTGATCCTTATAGTGGTTTAACTCGCCAAGATTCCGGCCGTTCATGTTTTCATAATCATACAGAAAACAGAAGTCATAAGGTTTCTGGCCGCGCTGTATGGCATGCACCTGGTGCCCAGCTGCATTCACCTGATTCGGTTTATATTCAAGTTCAATAGTTACGCCGCTCCCGGCTCCCTGGGCGTTTCTGGTAATAGCATCAAGCTCCTTGAGACAGGCATAGGCATTGGCCCGCACAGTATCATGCTCACTGTCTCTCAATTTGTTGTTTTTAATTAAAATATCAGGCAGCAAAAACATTCCACGGGTGATAACCCTTTCACTGGCACTTTGCAAAAGATCCTGCAGATAAAGAGCCGTCTGCAGAAAAAGACCTGCCCCGGTGCCCCCGGCGAGAGAACTGACAATGACTATCCGCGGAGTAGTCATAAAATCTTCCCGCCGATTTTGAAAGATATTGGCTAATTGCCGTTCAAGGCGTTGCAATCCTCCATTCAGTATAGTGTAATAATAGGCCAGCCTTGATACGGCTCGAATCTGAGCCGCACCCTCAGTAAGTGGCTTTCTGGCAAGCTCAATGGTCAACGGCGGAAACCAGTCATCAACGGTGCCGCCGCTTTCTTTGACCAGTTTATGACATGTCCCCACCGTAATCGGCGCGCTGATCTGAGTTATACGCCCCTGCAGGTTCTTGCGTTTTTCTATATCATTGACATCCGTATCGAAACCATGTACCGCCACATTGTTTCTATCCTCCTCAGGAATCATCCCGTACACTTTATCAACAATTTCAGTGCCAATACCACCCAGACCAACCAATACCGTTTTTATAGCCGCCATTAACCGCCCTCCTTGATTTTAACTACCTGAATATTCGTAAATTTTTCTACGCTTGCCCTCTGTTTTTTCCAGCCGGCAGTTACTGTTAATGCGCTTATCATCTCTGCCGGAATAATCAAGCTCTTCACCATCAATTATCATATTCTCCGTCTGCTGTTTCCCTGGCAACAAGATGTAACCAGAGCTCTCTCCGGCACGAAAGGTAATTCCCTCTACAGTCTTTACCTCCGCAGAAGTCGGCAGTAGAATCCGGCTATACCACGGGCCTGCCAGCTGTTCGGTATTTTTCCTTCTTGGCGTGGTATGTCCGATAATGAATTCCCGGTAATCAATGAACGCGTTGGAAGCAAATCTATTCTTGCGAAGCAACCGCAACAGATACCAAGCGAACAACAGACCAAAAAAAACACAAAGAATCAGAGTTCGGCATTTCAACCACCAGTGGACATCGCTGATTGTTAATTGTGCTGGTATTTCAATATGATCCCCAGGGAAAGGGCCATCTAACCTGAGCCGGACAGGAATAACCCCGGTGGCGGTAAAACAATCGCAGCCCCAGGCGGCCTCCGGGGCAAGCAGAAACTGCTGCGTGCGCTCATCCCTGCTGATTTTCATCCTAATCCCCTTTTCTTCCGTTCCCACAGACCACTTCGGCCACTCCTCCCCTCCGACCGGCGAACCGTCAACCATGACCCTGACCTGTAAGGGCCGCCGCCCGGCCAGATTATTGACCGGAGCACTCCAGGGCACATTACCAATTACTCCACAAATACGGCGTGGAACGGGCTTAATAGAAAGTGCCGTCTTATCTTGCACCCATCTCACATTACGATGAGTTGTTGCCGCGCGTACGATAACCTTAAAGGGCGCCTGTTCCCGGAAATTCTTATCACGCAGAATATCAACGCTGATTGTGGCTCCGTGCTTAATACGCAACTCTCTCTGAGGATGTTGGCGGTCAACAATGTGCCCCCTGATTCTAAAAGCAATTCCCGAAGGCAGGCCGGTAAAGGATAAAGTATAGTTTCCATCAGGCTCGTCTCCAGCGAAAATAAGCCGGGCGGCAGCCCCCTTGATCATAGTATCCGACCAAATATACGGAAGCGGAATCGGTCTTTTGGCAGCACTTCGCAGAGAGGCCGTAACCGAACAATGCTCGGCATCAATAGTCAGGATATTGGACTTAAATTGAAAATAGCCCGGATAACGAGATGCAACCGAGAGAGATTTGTCACCATGATAATTTTTCAGATCAGCCTCCATAGCATACCGGTCGGGGCTCAACACAAAACCAAATTCCTGCCCGGCCAAATTCCCCCGTACAGTCAGCCCGGACGCAATGTGGTCGAGTAACATAGGATTTTTGCCGCCATTTTTAAAAAAACTGGCCCGCACCTTCAGATCATCACCACTACAAACCTGATACCGGTTCCCTGATGTTGGCAGTAACGGTTTGCCACTCCTCCCCTGCAAAACGACAGAAAAATCAATGGCGGTCTTTACCAACACCTGCAAATCACGAGACTGCACAGGATATTTGAACACCAGATCATAAGAGCCGGATGCCGTAACAGCTGCTCCCTGGATCATACTGACCCGGCCTTTAATCTGCTTCACTCCCGGTGCAGAAGGAGTCTTGATATCAACAGCAGTTATGCCCACTTGCACGGCAGAACCGTTCACTGTCATTTTGTTCAAAGTATTAAGCCTGCCGCCATCGGCCCGCTGCTCAAGAAGAATGATTTTCTTGATGGGAAACGGCGAAGAAAATTGCAGTATTTTCGGATCTCCCCGCTTAATTACCTTTTTTACAGGCTTTTTATCCCACCCCGAAATCAAGGCGGCAATCTGCCCCATGGAATCAATAATTTCATCGGCCTGCCCGCCAGCCTGAAAGACATCGATGGGCATTACCTGCCGCCATGTTTCGGGGAGTGCCCTGTCGGCATCATCTCCGATAAGGAAAAATACCACCCGTACCCGGCCTTTCGTCTCCGCCATCAAGCGCTTAATATCCCTGTTTCCGCGGTCATTCCCGTCAAATTTACCATCCGTCATAATGATAAGCCAGTCATTCCCAAGTGCGGCCGCCGGCCTTATCCGGCGCCGTCTATTTTTAACCGCGGCAATACAGTGATCAATTGCCACCCGTACCGCCTGGTAAGGGGTATTTTTCCCCTCACGCCACTGCCTGCGTATATTTCTGACGCTTTTCTGTTTGTTTTTTTCACCTTTTATCGAGATTTTTTCAATCTGCTGCGCAAAAGGGCGGCTCATCTTGACCACAAACAGCTTGTCCTCAGGCCCCAGCAGTGCGGCAAGGCTCTGGGCTGCGTAATTGGCATAGCCCCATTTCCCATGCCCGGACATACTGAGGGAGTCATCATAAACCATGGTCACAGTACGGGACAAGGCGGGTGAAGAGCAACCGAAGACACAATATGATATTATCAGCAGCAGATACATGCGGGACAGGAACCGCTTCTCCGGGAACCGCCGGTTTTCCGGCCTTCTCTTGACCATTGCAATATAACCTCCAACAATATTTTTCATGCCGCCACCGGATTACAATGGCTCAACAGATTATCAGCCGCTGCCAGCATCTTCATCAATTTCCCGTTTTAATTTATCCAATACTGCCTCTTCTGACCTATCTTGAATATCTTTTTCATCAAAGGCCATGAGACATGAAGCTATTTGCTCCGGCGGTGCCTGAGGCAGAAGGACAGCAGCCTTTTCCGCTATTTTTTTTAACACGGTCAACAGCGGAGTTCCCTCAGGCATAGCCTGCTCCATAATAGACACAATGGTATCTATTGAAGAAGGCTGTTCGGCGGCGTACGGGTATCTTTCTTCACTACGCCTGATATCCTCCAATATATCTTCAAGAGGCTCATCCAGAACTGCCATATATTGCTGCCACTCCAATCGGCATGTGCAGCATCCCTTTAAATGAGCCGCCTCATCACTCGTTAAAAAATCGCGCCTTAATTTTGTAAAATCAATACAATTCATAATAACATCCTATTATTATTACGCTTTATTTTCAAACATGAAACAAAAAAAGGCTGACACAAAATAGCCAATCGTTTCTATTATGACGTGCTAACATTTTTTTTATTTCGCACTATTCAGCCAAGGCATATAAGCTCCCCCAAGCGGTGAATCGGATAATAAAATTACTTTATTTTTTTCCGTTCCCAGGCCTGATGACGCATCGATAGTCAATCCCCTTTTCCTCAAGATATTTTTTCAGAGCTTTCATTCCCCGATAAATGAAGGCTCCGGCCATTTCACAGGTGATATCCTTCCCCGTCTCGGCACACAAAGTTCTGGCAATTCCATCATTACCCTTTATATCCGAACGACCGGTTTTAAGCAGAACAGCAAGAAGCAGGGCATGACGTTCGAGTGCTTTCATGGGAGCCTCTTTTATTAAAGCCAGCTGAACCAGCCGCAGAATATCACGATGGTGCGAATCTCTTTCAATATCATCATAGCTGCGCATTTCCAGCAGCTGGTCTTCGGACACCGTGTTCTTACCATCACTGCCGGCTGAACGGCTGGCACAGATATCGCCGATATGCTCAATATCCCGCCAACCGTATTTACGATAATTGTCAACAACAGCATTGCGTATGATCAATTTAACCATCCCGTAGAATCTGTTTGGCTGCCGCATGACGAGGGAGCCTCCCACCCGCATTTTCTCAATAATCTCCGCCCAGATCGTATGAGCTAAATCGCTATAAGTAACCCCGGTGAGACAAACGCTGGATTCAAAATACTTTATCTTAAGTTTACAAATAATCAGATTCAGAAGATGCAGTCTGGCCTCTTCATCGTCTTTATCCTGCAAACGGCGATAATGCTCCTCCGGTGTCCAGCGTTTCCACAGGGCATAACAGTTATTGGGACATGAATAGTCAAAATGCTCACTCTCTCCCGGTGATTCCGCTATTTTTTCCATAGGCAATTCCCCAAAATTGATTTATATAAATCGTAATCGATTTTATATACCATTTTCCTTCAGGAGTCACAATTTATTGAATTCCAGTAACTATTCAGCAAAATGCCCGTAATTAGCGATAGCCACTGAATGTAACTGCTCAACCACATCTTGGGTGCAGCTGAGCAGTTACGAATTCCACACTATAATCGCCCGAAGGTTTAGCCTGGAACCATTAAAAATACGCGGGGTTCTAAATGCCATTCTCACTTGATATGCTTCGTGATCCGGAAGAACAGGCACTGCAGCAAAAGCTTTCCGACTGTTTGGCTGCCGACACGATTCTCACTCTTATGAAGAATATTGCCGGTAACACCGCACATTCAGCTTCTTTAACCGCCCATACCAGAATTACCCAGGCAGTTCCTGATATTGACAATCTGGTAGCTGACATTTTTAAAAGGCTGAAGCTTGATTATAACAAAATCCCCTGTTATCTCTCCACGGACGGTCAGCAAAACGCCTGCTGCCAGGTTTCCTATAGTGCGCAGGGAAAAAGCAAATGTATCGTCATATCAAACCGCCTCTTTGATCAACTCCCGGAAGACGAAATTCGGGCTGCAATCGCCCATGAAGCGGCTCATCTGTACTATGGGCACTACCGCCTGGCAATATGCATAGACTGGCTTGACCTGAAAAACAAACAAGGACGCTCATACGCCCTGGGAAATCTTTATCGTTATTGGCAGAAACTTGCGGAATTAAGTGCGGACCGGGCCACTCTCCTGGCAGTTGACAATCCGGCAAACTCAATCAAATTCCTGGCCCGGCGAAGTTTAGGCAATGCGGCTGACAGCCTTGAAATAAAGACCTTTTTAAAAGAGCAGAAAGAAAAGTTACAAAGTGGTCATATGACCATTGCCCGTGATACCCCGCATCCTCCCTGGGAATTTCGAATTCTCGCACTGGAGATATTCCGGCAGTCCTCTTTTTTTCAGATAATCCAACAAAATTCAAGGCAGCCAACTGTTTTTCCGCCAGAACTTGCCGGCCTGACTGAATACCTCAAGGTCAGCCCCAACCAACGTCAATTCGCTGAATTCTGCTTTTTACTGACCGCCGGCAATTATCTCATAAACGCTGATCACCATATCCACAAAGCTGAGATTGACCTTCTAAGAGATATTTTAGCCCGTCTCATTCATATCCCGAACCGTAAAATGCTGCATGACAGTATGCCTTGTAATGAGCAATCCATTGAAGAACTTGGAGAAATAGTCACCACCTCATGTCCGGAACGACGACACCCGATTTTTGAACTTCTCAGCACACTCGTTGTTCAGGACGGACGCATAACGAGAGAAGAACAAGAAGCCCTGAATTTGATGGGTCAGGCCTTGGATCTTAAAGAAGATGAAATAGCGAGAATTATACTGAAAATAATCAGACAGGAATTTCATCCAGCACTCGATAATTAACTGATCAGACATTGCCGCCTGAAATTTTGCAAAAATATTTCTTTATTATCCGTCTCAACAGTAAACGAGAAGAGATTTACACCCTTTATATAAAGTTACACTGATCAGGACAAAGGACAAAAAATGCATTTTTCTTCATTTATTTTCGGAAGCACCTTTCCGCTTTCCTTAATACGACGCAGAGTTCAAATTGAGCCGCGCCCCATAGATAGATTAAGATTGAGACTGCATGAATCTCAATGGGAGTCATTCTGGGGGCATGCCAATACCATTGCTGCCGCTAATAGGTTGCTGGGCATTGATATTACTCCCAAGACAGAACGCCCCGCACTGTCCCTGAGTAAAAATGGTCTGCCAATGCTTAACAACAGGCGTTGCCAGGAATGCTGGATTCTTTCCCCTGATTATATTGCCGGATTCCGACCGGCCATTGGCGAGGAGGTTTCGTCTGACAAAATATTAGGCTGGCAGGTATTACGGCTGCTTTGGCAGAATAATTAATCATATTCAAGAGAGTTTCTATGACTGATAAATTTTTGTATGTAAATGCGGCGAAGGGAATCCAAAGCTTTATTCTGCAAACCAATAAATATAAATTAAAGGAAATGATCGGCGGCAGCGAGATTATAGAGAGTCTGCCGATCCAGATACTGCCCCGGGTTCTGCAGGAACTTGGCTTACAGCATAACAACGATTACACCCTGGTGATGAACGCGGCCGGCGGTTCCTGCCTCATATTTAAAAAGGAAGCAAAGGCCCGCGAACTCGCGCTCATCTGGCCGATACTGTGTGACCTCCTGGCTCCAGGGCTTGAAATGGTTCAAACCGTGGTGGCAATAGCGGGCAATGATCTGGCAGCCGCCCTCAACAGGGCTGAAAAGAATCTCCGTACTTCCAGAAATATTCCCAAAGCCAGCCTGCCGCCATCAAGCCCCTTGGTGCGGATATGTTATCGCACCGGGCTTGCAGCATCCGCTGTTTTTAAGGATGAGCCGGTTGATAAGGATAAGCCGGTTGATCAACTCACTTTCCGTAAATTAAAAAGCTACAGCAGAAAAAGCACCGGACTGCTGAGAAAAATCTATTCCACTCCCGATATTTTAAAGGAAAATGGTCTCAGGAGTATTAAAAAAAATCAATGGCTGCATGATTTAAATGAGACAGGCACAGAAGGCTCCTACCTTGCCCTTATTCACGCCGATGCCAACAGCCTGGGAAGTTTACGAATGAGGCTTAATACCCATCTTGCCTCCCTCCCGCTTGACAAGGCCGTACAAAGTATGCGTAATTTTTCAGTTGCGGTGGAAACAGCCACTTTATCCGCCCTGCGTCAGGCATTACGCCCCATTCTCCGGGATGCCGAAGAACAGGCGCAAACAGCAGGCAATGAGGTGCTATACCCTGTGCGGCCGATTGTCTGTGCCGGGGACGATCTTACCATCATATTGTCAGCCGGCCCGGCCCTTACGTTTGCCAGGGACTACCTGACCTTTTTCGAGCAGACCAGCAAAGACATATTCAACTCCCTCAATATCAAAGACCTGCCCTCAAACGGCCTTACCGCCTGCGCCGGGATAACGTACATAAAGAGAAAATTCCCCTTTTCGGCGGCTTACGAACTCTGTGAGCACCTCTGTTCATTCACCAAGAAGGCGGTCAATCGTCAGTCATCGGCTGTGTCATTTTTCAGGATAACCACCAGCTCCATTCAGGATTACAGCCATATTTACGAATATGACCTGACCACCGACGATGCAATTCTGACCATGGCGCCCTACGGTATCAATAACATCGGTGCCACGGGAGAAAGGACAATTGATAATCTTCTTGACCTTGCTCACACCATGCGCCGTCTGCCCAATGGCAGTTTCCGCGAGCTGCTAAGCTGTATGCTCCAGGGGAAAAACTTTGCCGTACCGGCCTTCCGCCGCCTCTGTGATGTTGGAATTAAGGAGGATGTGAGCCGCCTGCAAACATCCCTTACGCGGCTGACCGATAATACCAGCGAATACATTTATACAAACTCAGCCCCTAAATCCCGCACCCCTGTTTTTGATGCTCTGGAGCTTCTCAGGGTGCACGATTTTTCATGAGGATAAATCATGACTCAAATTACAGCAACCATTGAATTTCATACCTATTGGCAGGCCGGCAGCGGTGAGGGACTGCGTCCCGATATAGACGCACTGGCTCTGCGTGATGCCGACAACCTCCCTTACCTTCCCGGCAAGACACTTAAAGGTATATGGCGTGAAGCCATGCAGACTGCGGAAGATGCGGGTATGATAAAAACCTGTTCCACCGCGATGTTATTCGGAGAACACAGCGGCTGCAATGACGAAGCAGTTCCCCCCTCAAAGGGACTGCTGTCGTTCAGCAACGCGGTGCCTGAACAGAAATTTACCGCCTGGCTTCGCAGCCAGGACAGGAGCGTAAAAGATCAGCTGTTCCATTACCTTTCCAGCACCAGGCTCAAAAATGGTATAGCGGTGGATAAAACACTCCGCTCCATAGAGGTATGTCTGCCTATAATCCTGACCGCCGAAATTACCTGCCTCAACCCGGAGAAAACAGATCTATGCCGCGCCCGCCTCGCAAAAACATGTGGTTTGATAAAATCCATCGGTTTTCGGCGTCACCGGGGGTTAGGACGGTGCCAAGTCTCTGTTACCAACATTTAAAGAGGTGAATCCATGCAAGAACAGTGGTTTGAGATTTTGTTAAAAGACAATATCGTTCTCAGCTCCCATGCCGCCACCGAAGGCAGTCACCATAGTCTTGACTACCTGCCCGGTTCGACTTTTATCGGCGTCCTGGCTGCCGGAATGTTTCAGCAGGGTGGAGCGCATCTCTTCCTCTCCGGCAGACTTCGTTGTTCTCCGGCCCTGCCCCTGTACAACGACCAATTGGCCTTCCCCATGCCTCTTTCCCTGCATACCTACAAAGAGAGCGACAACTATGAAATTATTGACGGACTTTCTCTTTCGGATGACAGGCTCAAAGAACTTGCGGCCGCCGGTAAAAATATACAACAATTACGTTCCGACTTCGTAACCGCACAAGGAAAGTTGTTAAATGTCCGGATGGGCAAGACCACGAAAAGCGCAACCGACCGCAGTAAATTTGACCAATCCACTCAAAGCCAGTTGTTCAATTACCAGTACCTCTGCCGGGATCAGCGCTTCGCCTTCCGTCTTCAGGCCGATGATGATATTGATCTCACCCCGATTACGGAGTTATTGACCACTGAAGGGATCCGCATTGGCCGCAGCCGTTCAGCGGAATTCGGCAGAATAAGCGTAAATTGTTCTGAACCGCCGGAATTACCGGCAACAGCCATAACTACAGACAACAATATCGTATCCTTTCTTCTGGCAAGCGACCTGGCCCTTTACCACCAGGGTGTGCCATCTTTCTGCCCGGAACCTGAAGATTTTGGCCTGAAAGGTATTTTCCTGCCGGATAAATCATTTATTCGCACCAGAAATTACTCTCCCTGGAATAATTACCGGCAGTGCCGTGACCCTGAACGGCAGCTCATTACCGCGGGCAGTGTCATAAGTTTTAAATTAAACGGTGACGGCCTTCAACAGCCGCTGTCTGCTCTCCAGGCCAAATTAGCATCAGGAATCGGCGCTTACCGGAACGAGGGGCTGGGATGGCTCCTCTGTAATCCGGAAATCATTGCTGCCCCTCCGGAGAGGCTTGAACAGATAACCCAGACAGGGAAATATTCCCAGTCAACCCAGCCGCCGGACTCTCCGCTGGCCGCCCTTATCATATTTAGAAGAAATCATCAAATCGTGGCCACTGCCGCCCGCGCCGAAGGAGAAAAATGGGCCGGCCAGTGGTGGAAGGCCCAGAATGAGATTACTGCCATGCAGGGTAAAATACCAAATAAATCACAATGGGCT
>CAYWMZ010000009.1:0-18314 GCA_964459485.1 uncultured Desulfocapsa sp.
CCTGCGTTTTAGTAAAGGCCTGACGGATGAGCTGGACAAACGGGTAAAACGACATTACAACAAGAAATAGAGAGAATTACTCTAAGTCATATCTCAATAAAGGTGGAGGGGACGTATGAAAAGAAGAGGAGTTCCGGTGCTATTGGTAGCCATCCTGCTGTTTAGCTTTGGCTGTAGCCCCACCATCAAGGTGACAGCACCAGACAAACCGATCACCATCAATCTCAATGTCAAAATAAAGCATGAGATCCTGGTCAAAGTGGATAAAGAGCTGGACGATGTGCTCAGCGATGATAGCGGCCTCTTTTAAGGGAGTGTGCCTGTAAAGAACTATTTTTGAGAAAGGAGGATAGCATGAAAAGAATTGTGAGTTTGGTGGTGTTGGGCCTGTTTCTAATGGTAGCTCCGGTGCTGGCACTCGACCTGCAAGGTGCCAAGGGACAGGGATTGGTGGGAGAGACGCCAACTGGCTATCTGGCAGCGGTGAAATCAAGTCCTGAGGTTCAGCAGTTACTGGATACGATCAACGGCAAACGAAAGGCCCACTATCAGAAAATTTCCAAGCGGAACAAGACGTCCCTTGCGGCAGTGGAACATCTTGCCGGGAAGAAGGCCTTGGAAAAGACTCCATCTGGTCAGTTTATTCAGGTGAATGGAAAGTGGCAGAAGAAATAGGAACAGATACTACGGGAAATGCAGTTTTTAAGGCCCCTCGTTGAGTGATCTCGACGGGGGGCCTTTTTTTTTGTTCCGGCTTAGGTTTATAGCAGGATATTATTGGCAAAGGCAATAACAGGCATAATCATCTTTGAGAGGATTCCGGTAAAGGCCAGAAGTATGATAATCACAAAACCGTATCGTTCAACGGAGGCGTAGGAGCGAGCCATATCAGGCGGTAGGATGCCCGCCAGAATTTTACTGCCATCCAGGGGCGGGATAGGAAGGAAATTGAATATACAGAGAACCAGATTGATCCACACCGAGGCTATAAGAACCTGGTTTAAGGGAACCAGAATGGCTTTAGCCAGGGGAGAATAGGGAATACTGGCAGCGATAAACCACACAATCTTGGTGCAGATGGCACTGATAATGGCAAGGGCCAGGTTCACCGCAGGGCCGGCAAGGGCCACCCATAACATATCTTTGCGGGGGTTTTTGAAGTAGTTCGGGTTTACCGGAACCGGTTTGGCCCAGCCGATTTTGATAATAAAGAAGGCCAGAGTCCCCAGGGGGTCAAGGTGTTTGAGTGGATTTAAGGTCAGACGGCCCTGATCTCTGGCCGTAGGATCACCAAAACGGTAGGCCACATAGCCGTGGGCAAATTCGTGAACGGTGAGGGCCAGAAGTATGGGCGGCGCTAAAATGATCAGTTGGAGAATAAAGTTTTGCATAGTTATATGGTGTTAAATGATCTTGATAATGTGAAATTACAAGAGTAAGCACTGAATGACTAAGGTGCAAGGAGGCGTGATCTGATTCTACTCATGCTTCCTTCGTTGCGCCTCAAGTCGTGAAAAGAGTTTACTGAGAAGCAGGGCCGCTATGGTGGCCATCAACAGGCGAGTGCCGACTATAAGCCAGTAATTTGCCCCAAAGATCACAAAGAGCAGGGGATCCTCCAAAATTGAATGGCAGACCATTAGAAAGGTACCGATAAAAAAGATGTCCTTTTTCTTGAGATTCCCGGATTCTGCCTCTTTGAAGAGTAATCCTGCCCCGTAAGTGATGCCAAGAAGTTGACCGGTGAGTAGGGAGAGTGAGATGTGGACCCGGTCTCCGTATCGGGAGACAAATCTGCTGCCCTTGATTGCATCCATAAGAAAGATAACGGCACTGATCAGGATAATGATCTTCATCGAAAGGAGGGCTGCATTCATAAGGGAGTGGAGGAGCAGTTCCCAAAGAGTTGCGTAAGAGACAAGCTCAACGACCTTACCTGTAGCTGTCCCGGAGAAGAGGGAGCCTGGCAGGAACAGCAGGGGGAGGGTGCTGAGGAAGGCCATGGAGACCCGGAGGATGGTGGAATAGGAAAAACTGATACCCAATTTTTTCATGATACTATTTTCCACAGGGAGGCTGTGGCAGATTCCAAGGAACACCCCGAGTATGGTCCACTCCCGGGCATCGAGCCCTAAAGGGGCTGCAAAGGCAACGGCTGCATACATATTGAGAAAGACACCGGCACAGATAGACATGGCCGCCTCCACGGGAAGCTGGAGCAGGCTGGTGATTGGGGCGAACAGATTACTTACTGGGTTGAGCAGGTCAAAGTAGAGCAGGATATCGGCAAGAATGTAAAAAGGGATCACCAGCTTGAGGATCAGCAGGGCACTGGAACAGGATGCGTGCAGACTGCTGCGGAATGGATTCTGGGGTGTGTCTGGTATGGTTGTGACTTCTGTCTGTTCTTTGGAGGGCAACATGTGATAAGGTATTTGTCAGTGGCTTGTTGGCCTATTTCGTATGTAGTTGTAAGGGGAGTTGATACCCTGTTTTGTCTGCAACTTCTATAAATAGCAGCCCTTGCCCTTTGTTTCTTTGTTTCATTTAGGATAACTCCCTTGACGATAGGCTAACTGCCAAATACAGTAGACACCTGTTCTATTCGTTATGGAAGAGTTCTGTTGGAAGTAATTCGCTGTGAAAACTGTAAAAGGAGATGTGCCGATGTGTCGAAATTTGCAAAGGGTAGTACTGTTTTGTTTGTGCATCTTTCCCCTGCAACTTCATGCGGCACCACTCGAGCGGCTGGAGGTTTTTGTCTCCATTCCTCCTCTGAAGTGGCTCTGTGAACAGGTGGCCGGTGATCGGGTTACGCTACATCTGCTGCTCCCTAAAGGGCAGGAACCCCATAGCTTTGAACCTTCCCCCAGACAAATCCGGGCCCTTTCCGGGGCTCGCCTCTTTTTTACAGCGGGGCTTGTCTTTGAGCAGGAGATCAGTCGTCGTTTTGCGGCCAGTGATCTGGCTTTGCAGATAGTAGATACCACGAAAGATATAGAGAAGATTGCCATGGATGGTTCGGCCCATGGCCATGGGAGGGAAGGCTTCGACCCGCATGTGTGGCTCTCTCCTGTGAACCTTAAGAGAATGGCTTCGCTGATGGCGGCGGCCTTTGTTCAGGCTGATCCCGGCAGGAAAGCCCTTTACGAGAAAAATCTTGAAGGACTGGTAAAACGTCTTGATACCTTGGATCAAAGGATTGCAGCACAGCTTGCCCCCTATAGGGGGAGCTCTTTCTTTGTGTTCCATCCGGCATTCGGGTATTTCGCTCACCGCTATCACCTTCATCAGGTTGCAGTGGAGATGGGCGGTAAATCGCCCACTCCTAAACAGCTCTTTTCTCTGATACGAAGGGCCAGGGAGGATGGGGTAAAGGTACTCTTTGTGCAGCCTCAGTTTGATCTCCGGAGTGCGCAGCGGGTGGCCAGTGCCATTGGTGGCACGGTGCTTCCCTTGGATCCCCTGGCAGAAAACAGTATTGAAAATATGAGCATCATGGCCACGAAGATAGTATCAGCCCTATCCGGAAGTCCCCAATGACAGCATTAGCATCAAAGCAAAGTGCCATTGTTGTTCGAGACCTCAGTTTCTCCTATGAGAGTCAGATGGTACTCAAGGATGTTAATCTTGATATTAAGGAGTTGGACTCCATCTGTATAGTGGGGCCTAATGGGGGGGGCAAGTCCACCCTGGTCAAACTTATGGTGGGCCTGTTGCAGCCGGATTGTGGAGAGCTGCGTATCTTTGGGGAAAAACCGAAGGCGGCCCGGATGCGTATCGGCTATGTGCCGCAATATTCCCAATATGACCCACAGTTTCCCATATCTGTCACGGAAGTGGTCAGTATGGGGCGGCTTGGGAGATCCATTGCCGCAAGGTATACAGCAGAGGACAGGGAGCAGGTTCATGAGGCCCTGGCCCTGACTGGTCTCTTAGAGATTGCAGGGCGTCCCTTCTCCGACATTTCAGGAGGCCAGAGGCAACGGGTCTTAATTGCGCGGGCCTTAGCATCTAGGGGGGATATTCTAATCCTTGATGAACCCACGGCCAATATAGATCATGAATCCGAACAGAACCTTTTTGATCTCCTTCGTAAACTCAATAAAAGTATGACTATCCTCATGGTGACTCATGAGGTGGGGATCGCCTCCACCTTTTTTAAACGTATTGCCTGTGTCAATAAACAGGTGGTAATCCATCCTACCAGTGCTCTCACCGGCGACCTGATCAGGGATCTGTATGGTGGTGACCCGCAGCTGATCCGCCACGATCATTGCTGTAGCAGTGAGGGGCACCAGCATGACTGAATTTCTAGCCGCTCTCACAGATCCCGGTATGCCGTTTTTTCGCTATGCCCTGCTCACCGGTATCTTCGCCTCTCTGCCCTTTGGGATCATTGGAACCTTTGTGGTGGTGCGCCGTATTAGCTATATTGCAGGAGCCATTGCCCACTGCGTCCTTGGTGGAATTGGCCTTGGTTTGTACCTTGAAAAGGCAGTGGGGATTACCTGGTTTGGGCCCATGCAGGGTGCAGTGGTGGTAGCACTTTTGGCCGCAGTTATACTGGCCATGGTGAGCCGTTACGCCTCCGAGCGGGAAGACAGTGTCATTGGTGCATTGTGGGCAGTGGGTATGGCCAGTGGACTGCTTTTTATCGCCAA
Organism: uncultured Desulfocapsa sp.; assembly: GCA_964459485.1. GTDB lineage: Bacteria > Desulfobacterota > Desulfobulbia > Desulfobulbales > Desulfocapsaceae > Desulfocapsa. Next base: position 4,665 of record CAYWMZ010000009.1, read on the forward strand.
GACCCCATGGTATGTGGATCCCATGAGTTACCTCTTTGGGAACATTCTTCTGGTCTCCCAGAGCGATTTTCTGTTTGTACTGGCACTGGATGTGGTGGTGTTGGGGCTGGTAGGATTCTTCTACAACGGTTTTCTGGCCGTCTGTTTCGATGAAGAGTTTGCCCGCCTGCGTGGGGTGCCCACCGGCTGGATCTACCTGCTACTGCTCTGTCTCACGGCGCTTACCATAGTTTTGCTGGTTCGGGTAGTGGGCATCGTCATGGTTATTGCCCTGCTGACCCTGCCTGCTGCCGTTGCCAGTAGTTTTTCAAGAAATATCTTTCAAATGATGCTGGTGGCGGTTCTTTTTTGTGCCGCTTTTGTGGTGTCCGGTCTGGTACTGAGTTATGACCTTGATCTGCCCAGTGGCCCGGTTATCATAGTCATTGCAGCGACTGTCTATATTCTGGTTCTTTTGGGGGCCAGGTTGAGGAAACTCCTGTTCTGAGCAAGGGAGAGGCTGGTATTTATTTTATGTGCCGGGGCTTCTATGGAAACAGGGACAGGCTGAAGCAAAGGGCTGGTGAACACAGAAGGGCACTATAGGGCGGTTAGATACTCATTAATCTCTTTTTCGATCTGTTGCTCAACCTCGTCCCCTAGAAAATGAACCTTGACCACTTCTTTAAAGAGACAGGTTCCTATGCTGCATTCAATGCAGCCTATTTCGTATTTACCGAGAATCTCACCCACTTTTGGATGCTCGTCAATGACCTCTTTAATGGGGCGTTCCCCAATGTTGTTCAGTAGTTCCACAGTTTAGTTCCTGTTTTGGTGGAAGGAAATCCTGGTAGGATAAAAAGAGGCTCATCCTTTAGGCCCTTACCAGGATTTTTGTTTATGTATCATCTCTTAGGGCAGCATCTAAGCTGCTCAATCAAGAAGTAGTTTCTGTCCCTCAAGCTTCTGAATCCAGGCGACTTCCTGGGTCACTTCCAGGACACCCATATAGTCACCATCGTCGCTGTAAACAGGGAAGTAACGGATAAGAACCTTCTCATCACGGAAATTGATCCAGAATTCAGCCTTGTCCATGGTCTTGTTCTTGAAGCCTTCCACAATCTTAAGGACGGTATCCACAGATTTTTCGGGATGGCATTTATGGACTTTACGGCCAATAACCGAGCGGGTCCGGGCGAAGATTTTTTCTTTATCCAGGCGGTTAAAATAGGCAACTGTGTCTTCAGCATCAACAAAAGTAACCTCCATGGGAAGGGTTTCCATGATTGCATGGAGTTGATCTGTGCTGAGATTTTCCACCAGCCGGGTCTTTTTACCACCCTCTTCAAGCTCTTTGAGCATGGTATCAAATTTCTCTGCGGCCTTTTCTCCGTAATGCTGAAGATTCGATTCCTGAAAGGCCTCAAGAAGGTAACTGAAATCGTCTTCGTTGAGGATCTGGCGGGCCATGGCGTAGAGAATATCATTTTCCTTCCAGATATGTTCGGCCCGAATGCTAAGATATTCCAGGCCTTCTTTTACAAACACGGCCTTTTTATCGTCGGGGGCAGCTAGTAGGCCATCCAGGGCCAGCTGCATTTTGGCAAGGAGGGTTCTCTCCATATCGTGCTCCAGCAACATTACCCCAATGGGGCCGCCTTCGGTTGGGGCCCCACGTTCGCCCATGCGGGGAAAGAGGAATTTCTCCTCTTTGGTATTGTGAATTTTATCACCAAACTCTAAGAGAAAATCGATAGCTCTGCCAGTCTGGACGACATCGCAGGTTCCACTGGAGACCTTGTCCAGGTTTGCCTTTAAGACCTCCATTGCCCGTTCAATCATTTCATGTTCAGCAACCAGCCAGTCGTCCCAGCGTGAAAATGCAGTCATTATCATACCTCCTTAAAAAGTGAATAGTTTGTTTCCGGCTTTTGTGTAATAGCATTTATTGTGAGGTGTCGCTGTATATCTGTTGCAATCGAATCAGGGTATTTTTCCTCAGCTAGAGCGGGAAATTTTTTAAAAGAAATTGTTTCTCATCAGCCATGTTTTCAACAAGTCCGTCAAGTTTGGCATTGCGCAGGGTTGCAAACAGTGTTTTGTATTTGGGGCCGGGCGGGTAGCCCATTTTCTTTAAGTTGTTCCCACTCAACAGGGGTTGAACGTTTCGCAGCTTGGTGACATAGAGTGAGACAATCTTTTTGATTCCCTTTTTTCGGGCGATGGCCATCAGGTAGAGCAGACCGTTGCTGGAGAGTGGCTCAAGCAGTTTGCAGATACTGCTGTTGCGGGTGGGGATTTGGTTGTAGAGATTACTGGCCAGGGCGTCAGCAGTCACTTTTTGAAAGATCAGATCTTGGCAGAGCTGTTCCTGAATCTGAAAACGTTGACAAAAAGTCTCAACCTGTCTGGGACGAGAGCGGGCCATGATGCCAAGAAGATATATGCGCCACGGTTCGATTTTGTCATTGAGGTAGAGCAGGTGGAACCAGGAGATAGCACGTTGAGCCTGGCGCAGAATATGGAGAAAGCGACGGTCGATCTTGAGGTTTGGGAGCAAATCCGGCCATAGGAATTGAAAGAGGTCAAAATCGGCCAGACGCTTGATGGCGAGTATGGGGTTTTCTTCGGCGAAGATCTGTTGTAACTCTGTAAAAAGGCGGGGCTTGGTACTCTCTCCAAAGAGATCCATTTTCACGGCACCCCGAATCAAGCGTTCCGAGTGTTTGGCGATTTTAAAGTCCATACGTTTTTCAAAGCGGATGGCCCGCAAAATACGGCTGGGATCTTCCACAAAACTGAGGCTATGGAGCACCTTGATTGACCTGTTTTTAAGATCATTCTGACAGCTGAAAAAATCAATGAGAGTTCCAAAGTGGTTAGGGTTGAGTTGCAGGGCCATGGCGTTGATACTGAAGTCCCGGCGAAAAAGGTCAAGCTTGATGGAGGAGAGTTCCACGGTGGGCAGGGCCGCCGGATACTCGTAGTACTCCAGACGCGCCGTAGCGATATCGATTTTAAACCCATCTTCAAGGGTCACGTTGGCAGTGATAAAGCGTTGGTGGGTTCTGACCCTGCCGCCCAACTCCCGGACAAGTTGTTTGGCAAAGACGATTCCATCACCTTCAACTACAATATCGAGATCCAGGTTTTTCTGTGACAGCAGCAGGTCGCGCACGAATCCACCAACGGCATAGGCCTTAAAACCGATATCCCTGGCCACCTCGCCTATTTTTCTGAGGAGAATGATCATGTTACGATCAAGGGTGTCCCCTATAAGTTGCAGGATATTTTTGTTTTTCTCACGCGAGGGGTGGTCCAGGTCACCGTGGAGACCATGGGGGACATGGCCGGGGTCATCAATGAGGATGTTGAGAAGGTCGGTTCGGGTGATAACCCCTTTAAGCTGTTGTTCGTGGATGATAGGGACCAGACGCTGTCTCTTCTCGATGATCAACTCTTCAATATCGGCAAGGGTGGCACTTAAAGGCAGAACCTCGATTTCGGTGTTCATGTAATCACTCACCGGAGCTACTCCCAGGTTGTGATGGATGGCTTTTTCGGTAATACGTCGCGAAATGGTGCCTAGTACCTGCTGGATTGTGGTCTCCTTTTCTTCTTGATCGCTGAGGATTGGAAGTACCGTAATATTGTAGCGGGTCAGCAGGGTATTAGCTTCAAGGATGGAGGTGTGATCAGGAATGGCAATAACGGGTTGAGAGAGCATCTCACCGGCAATTGCCTGGGGTTTGATGTGTCTGTGGAAGCTGCGAATAAGCCCTTCCTCGGCCTCAACCATGGTCATGTTACGCACCGTGGCCGATGCCGCAGAATCGTGGCCGCCACCATCGAAATCTCTGGCAATGACTCCGGCATTGACTTCAGGGACACGGGAACGTGCAATAAGGTAGATTCGTCCCTCCATGCACACCAGAACAAAGAGGGAGTCAAGGTTCTCCATGACCATAAAGCGGCGCACAAGGAGGGAAAAGTCGTCTTCATATTTCTGGAGCGTGAGCTGGAGAAGAACCACCTTTACCCCGGCTATTATGTAGGTTCTGGCCGTTTCGCTAAGCTTATGGATCAAACTTACCTGATGGGCAGTGAGGTCTCCTGAAAGGAATTGGGAGATGACGTCGAGCTGTGCGTCCTTCTCTAGCAGCCAGGCAACAGCCAGGAGATCTTCGGAAGTGGTGGTGACATAGGTGAGCGATCCGGTATCTTCGTAGATCCCAAGACCCAATATAGTGGCCTCTTCCCGGCTGATAGGGAGTTGTCTTTTTTGAAGGATCTGGCACAGGATAGTACTTGTTGATCCAACTGGTTCAATTGACTCAATGTCGCCTTTTATGCAGTTATCGTCATTCGGGTGGTGGTCGTAGAGATGGATTGAAATACCAGGGTTGTGGAGACATTTTGCAAAAATTCCAATGCGTGAGGCCTGCCTGGTATCCGTGATGATCAGGGTATCCACCTGGTTCAGGTCAATATGCTTTAGTTTAGTGAATGTGTAGCGGTGGGACAGGCTTTCGGCGATAAACCTGCGGACATTTTTTTCCTGGGAACCGGGAAAAGAGAGCAGGGCATCGGGATAGAGCCTTTTAGCTGCTATCATGGATGCCAGACCGTCAAAATCTGCGTTAAGGTGAGTGGTTATTACCTTCATGGAGACAAGGATAACATGTTCTGTGTTGAATGGGGAATGGAAAAAAGGAAGGAGGGCTGAATATCGAATGGAGAATTGGGGATGGGGAGTAACAGTTGGAAAACTTAAATGCTTAGCCCCTGGGGTGGAATTTTTTGTGGAGAGATTTTAGTCGATCCTGATCCACATGAGTATAGATCTGAGTGGTGCTGATATCAGAATGTCCGAGCATAAGTTGTACTGAACGTAGATCTGCTCCATGGGACAACAGGTGGGTGGCAAAGGAGTGGCGAAGGCTGTGGGGGGATATATCCGAGGCGATTCCCGCACTGCGGGCGGCCTCTTTGATGATCTGCCAGAAACGTAGTCTGGTCATGCTGCGGCCCCTGTTGCTGACAAAGAGGCTGTTACTTCTGCGGCCTTTGAGGATCAGGGGGCGGGCAGATTCCAGATAGGCCTCTATGGATTCTCGTGCCGGAACGCCAAAGGGAATCAAACGTTCTTTTTCTCCCTTGCCAAGAACCCGGAGGAAAGAGGAGGAGGTGTTACAGTTAGTCAGCGCCAGGTTCACCAGTTCTGAGACCCGTAATCCTGTGGAATAGAGGAGTTGCAGCATGCAATAGTTCCGTTGTAGCAGCGGAGTCAGGACTCCGGGTGGCATGAGGAGCCGGTCTACCTCTTCCAGGGAGAGTCCCTTGGGCAGGTTTGATCCGCTTTTGGGGAGACTGATGCCGTTGAATGGGTTGGATGAAACCAGGTGCTGGTTGAGAAGGAATGAAAAGAATTTTCTGAGGGCAGAGATTCGCCTTCCGTTACTGCGATGGGAGATGTTTTTGTTACGGCACTGTTCCAGGAAGTTGTGGATAATCCTGTGATCTACCTGTTGCAGAGATTTATTTTTGACAACAAGGAAGAGCAGAAAAAAACGAATGTCAGCCTCATAGGCCTGAACTGTGTTCTCGGCAAAACGCTTTTCAGTAATTAGGAAGTGAAGAAAAAGCTCTTTTGCAGAAACGAACTCTTGTGGAAGTGGTTTTCTGGCGATGGCAGAGTGAACCGGAAAAGAGAAAACGCCCGTTGTATTGGAATACAACGAGCGTTAAAATAAACAGCGTTGTACCTGTCTCAGCCGCGTCTAATGCGGTTGAACTTGCGGAGCTTGCGACGGGCTTCAGCCTGTTTGCGACGTTTCTTGACACTTGGCTTTTCGTAGTGCTCACGACGTTTGAGCTCTCTTTTAATACCATCAATCTGCAGTTTCTTTTTCAGCTGCCGGATGGCATACTCAAGATCTCCACGAACTTCAACTTCTATCATTTGGGGCTCCGTTATCAACAATATTTACGAGAAATCCAGCAGCATGGTGGCGCGGATGTTCATCACATTTATAAAAGTCACGACAGTAATTCTCCTTATATAAGAAAAAGTCAAGCGTCTGTCAATGGATTTTTCATTGTTGCGACGGGAAGACGTTTTAATGCGGTTCGGGAAAAATTTTTCCAGGATTCATTATATTGTTTTTGTCAAAGAGCTGTTTGATCTGTTGCATGACTGCGATAGTGGTGGAACTCAGTTCCTGATCCAGGTATGGAGATTTGCTGATCCCCACACCATGTTCTCCGGACAGTGTACCATTCATGGCCAGAACTTTTTTAAAAAGTGCTTTCTTGGCCGTAAGCGACTTCTCTTTTTCTTTGGCAGAATCGTCTGCTGCCATAATGTTAACGTGGATATTGCCATCACCTGCATGGCCAAAGGTGAGGATGGTGATTTTGAGGCCCCTGGCAAGATCTTCGCAGAAATGGACAAGTTCTGGAATACGGGTTCTTGGTACTACAACGTCTTCGCTGGTTTTGTGGGGGCTGAGTTTGAAGGCGGCTGGAGAGATGGAGCGCCTGGCCTGCCAGATCTCCGTGACTTCCTGTTCTGTTTTGGCCTGGCGGAGACTGCACTGATCCATGCCTTTCATAAGCTGCTGCAAACGTTGGCCCTGCTCTTTTGTCTCTTTTAGGGTTCCGTCTATCTCTATGATGAGCATGGCCCGGATCTCGCTGGCAACAGGATCGGGGAGGAGCTCGGAAACAATCTCTATTGCAGTCCTGTCCATATACTCCAGGGTGCAGGGCAGGATATTATGCTGGAGTATGCTGGCTACCAGTTCTGTTGCATGCTGGAGGGAGGTGGAGGAGACCAGGAAGGTATCTTTGTGCTCGGGCAGGGGCAGGAGCCGGGGGATTATCTTGGTGATGATTCCCAGGGTGCCCTCTGATCCAATGAAGAGTCGGGTAAGGTCGTAGCCGACCACTCCTTTTTCGGTGCGGGTGCCGGTGTTTAGGATATCACCGTTGGCCAGAACAACCTCAAGCCCAATGATGGAGTCTTTGGTTACGCCATACTTGATTGCAGATGGCCCTCCGGCGCATTCGGCAACGTTGCCGCCGATGGTACAAAACTTGAGGCTGGCAGGGTCCGGGGCGTACATCAGACCCTGTTGGGCAAGACGCTGCTGGAATTTTCCGGTGATCAGCCCCGGCTCCACAATGGCGATCTGGTTGGCTGCGTCGATCTCCAGGATGCGGTTGAGGCGGGTGCAGCTTAAAATTATGCCGCCGTGGGTGGCCAGGGCCCCACCAGTGGTACCACTCCCGGCTCCACGGGCTACGATGGGGATGTGCTCTTTGTTGGCAAGTCTTGCCAGGGCTGCAATTTGTGCAACGGTGTCGGGTAGTACTACTACGTCTGGGAGAAAGGTCTGCTTGCTATTGTCGTATGAGTAGCAGTGCAGCTCTTCTTTTGCCCTGCTGCAGTGTTCCCGACCCACGATATTCTGGATGCTCTGGAAGGTTTTGTTGTTCATGGCATTCATAATACCAAGGGAGCCTAAAAAAAAACAGGAAGGAATTGTTTGTGTCGGTGGAAGTTCCATTGATCATGGGGTAATATGATGTTCTATCAGGTGTGGTCTTTGTGCCCATTTAAAGTTGAAGCTGAGGGAATTTTTGTGACTGAGACAGGTAAGATTCGTGTGGCGCTGCTGGCAGGCGGGGCGTCGGGAGAGCGGGATGTGTCCCTGGCCGGAGCCGCTGGTTTTGAAAAGGCCCTGGATCGCAGTAAGTATGCATTGTGTCGCTATGATCCAAAAACTGATCTGGCCCGGTTGGCCGAAGATGCGGCCTCAATTGATGTGGCCTTTATTCTCCTTCATGGAATTCACGGCGAGGATGGCACGGTGCAGGGCTATCTCGATCTTTTGGGTATTCCCTACCAGGGTTCGGGGGTTCTCGGCAGTGCCCTGGCCATGGATAAGAATATGGCCAAAACGCTATACCGCCTTCACAACCTCCCCGTTGCCAATTGGAAGATGGCAAGTCCCGGAGATGCGGAAGATCCCGGGGGGCTCCTTAACGATCTTGAATTTCCGTTAGTTGTTAAACCCATCCGTGAAGGCTCAAGCCTGGGGATGTCCGTTGCCCGCAATAGCGAAGAGCTGCGTGCCGGAATTCAACTTGCCTACAGGCATGATTCGCAGGTGATGGTTGAGCAGTTTGTGGAGGGGCGTGAAATAACGGTTGGGGTATTTGGGAATGAGGTGCTGACCCCTTTACCACTGGTTGAGATCATTCCGGGAGATGGGTATCTCTTCTTTGACTACAGCGCTAAGTATAAAGAGGGGGCATCGCAAGAGATCTGTCCTGCGGATGTGGAGTCGGATGTGGTTGCCCTGGCGCAGCAGTACGCACTCACCGCCCATGAGGCTTTGCAGCTACGGGGCTATTCCAGGACAGATATGATACTTGGTTCCGATGGCAGCCTCTGTCTTCTTGAAACCAATACCATTCCGGGCATGACTCCCACCAGCCTGCTCCCCCAGGCGGCGGCGGTGTATGGTCTTGATTTCAGTGCCCTCATCGACAAGCTGTTACGGCTTGCCCTGCAAGAGTGAGGTGTATGTAGCACCTCATCTTCGGGCTAGTTGGTCTCTAAGAAGCAGCGCATATGGTCGCTGCGGTTTGGGTGTCTCAGTCGTTTCAGGGCCTCCTGCTCAATCTGGCGAATGCGTTCTCTGGAGACGTTAAACTGTTTGCCCACCTCGTCCAAGGTGCATTCGTGCCTTCCTCCCAGTCCAAAACGGAGTCGCAGTACCTGAGCCTCTCTGTCGCTTAATGTTCCCAGGATATTCTCTACCTGTCGTCGAAGATCTGCGGTGATTGCGATATCGTCGGGCAGGCTTGCTTTGTCGTTTACGATCAGTCCCATAAGACTTTGGCTGTTGTCCCCCACGGGCTCTTCAAGGGAGGCCGGTTCACAACTGGTCTCAATGATAGAGAGGATCTTGTCGTGATCCATGTAGGTACTCTTGGACAGCTCGGCCATGGTTGGTTTGCGGCCAAGTCGTTTGTGGAGTCCGCTGTAGGTCTTGTTGAAGTGGTTACGCGAGACGATAAAGTGGGCTGGAAGCTTAATGGTTCTGGTCTTCTCGGGGATGGCCCGGGTGATTGCCTGCCTGATCCACCAGGAGGCGTAGGTGGAAAAGCGTCTTCCGGTGTTGTGGTCAAAACGAAACACCGCCCGCATAAGTCCAATACACCCTTCCTGTACCAGATCCCCCAGGCTGAGTCCTCGATCGGTATACTTTTTAGCAATGGAACAGACCAGGCGGAGGTTGGCAGTGATAAGGATATCCTTGGCAGCCTCAATTTCCCTGGCGAGTTCGTTGAAGTGCTCACAGAGTTGTTGGGTTCCATCTTCTAGGGGCGTGCTGTTGCTGCTCCCTGATCCCAGGGTACCTAAGATATGCTCAAGGCGCCGTTTTCCCGGTTTGATACTGCCATCTGTCTCTTTCCATGAGGATATGCTCTCTTTGAGGGTCTCAATGGTTGGGGATCTGGAGTCTATGTCTAGAATACATTGAATAATTGTCTGAAAATTGTTGCGGATTTTGGCGGCATGTCTGGTCTCCTCTCCATGGTTCAGAAGCCTTTCAGATTGGAGTTGCTGGGCCACAATGGAGGGTGGTTGTCTGTCCATGTCTCTGTATGACTGGTGGGCGATAATACCTGGGTTGCTGAGTGAGCCTCTGTTGCTGGCGAATGATAGTGGCATGGTTGACATGGTACGTTCCTTTGTGTGGTTGGTATGAAATGTTCCTATTTTAGGGGCAGCAATAAATGTGCCACAGTATTGGCAAAAGTTTAAAGTATTATGATAACAGATTGTTGGTAGTATTTGGTTTTGCTCTCCCACGGCTGGGGCGGGTTTTGTGTCAAAAAAGTGACAACATGGTTTACTTGGAAGGGATATGGTGTAACTTGCTTTAGTTATAGTTCTCATTTTGTGTTATTGTTCAATATTCTCCGATGAATGGCCGAGTTAGTCTTGGGTGGTGGAAAACTTATTTGCGAAAAAATAAAAAAAGGTGTAAATAAGGTTTTCGGTTGGTAATGAAGTTTTCGTTTTTTTTGTGAACATGGTCATGGGGTATATAAATGGAAATTGTAAAAAGCTTGTCACTGCTGCAACAGCGCCTTTCCCAGGTAAGGAGCAGCTGGTCAGTTGATGAGTATAATTCGCTGGTGGCTTTCTATATTCGTCTTTTGCCAAGACTGATGCAGGCAGAACGCTGTACCATCTTTCTCAAAGAACCGGGTCTTGACTCCCTGGTCTCCATGCACGGTACGGGGCTTGAGTCAAATGTGATTGAGGCCCCCCTTGAGGGGAGTATCGTCGGTAGGGTTATGGCGGCTGGTGTCAGTGTTATTGAGAATGACCTACGGGATAAAGAGGGCTATCATCAGTTGGTGGATGAACAGACTGGTTTTAAGAGCCGCAATACCCTCTGTACTCCCATACATAATTTTACCAGCAGTGAAGTGCTGGGAGTGATACAGCTCCTTAATAGTTGTGGTTCCGAATCTTTTAACGAGGATAACCTGAAGGAGTTGGAAGAAATTGCGGGATATCTCTCCATCTCCATAGAATCTATTCTTCTCAACAAGAGAATTGTAAATATTGCCGAGGACTTTGACAGTGAGGTCAATCGCCTTGAATTCGATGCCGTGCGCGAAGGGCGCTTTATTGCTGAGAGCGCGGCCATGCGGGAGGTTCTTGACCTGGTTCTGGTGTTACGGGATACCCCGGTGAATGTCCTGATTCAGGGGGAGAATGGAACCGGTAAGGAGCTTGTTGCCAAAATGATCCATGAAAATGGTGGCAAAGAAGGGCGTCCCTTTATTCCGGTCAACTGCGCCTGTCTGCCTGAAACGCTGGTGGAGAGTGAATTTTTTGGTCATGAGAAAGGAGCCTTTACCGGCGCTGACAGGAGTCGCAAGGGACGGTTTGAAGAGGCGGAAGGGGGGTGCCTGTTTCTTGATGAAATTGGTGAAATGCCCCTTATGGTGCAGCCCAAATTCCTTCGTGCCATTCAGGAACAGGAAGGTTCACGGCTTGGCAGCAGTGATATTATCTCCTATGATGTGCGCCTGATTTCGGCCACTAACCGGAACCTTTCCGGCGAGGTGGAGAAGGGCAGTTTTCGTGAAGACCTCTTTTTTCGTCTCTTCTCTGTGGAGATTGAAATCCCGCCCCTGCGTGAGAGGCGGGAAGATATCCTTCCCCTGGCCCTCTCTTTTCTTGAAAATACCAATGTCAAATTCAAAAAGAATGTGGCGGGATTTAAACCCGATCTGCTGGCCCTCTTTGAGGAGTATCCCTGGCCTGGAAACGTTCGTCAGCTCTTAAAGGAAGTGGAGCGTCTGGTGGCCCTCACCAAGGACGGCCTCTTTATGAAAGAGGAAACCTGTTCCCGCGAGTTGCGTGCCTTTGCTGACAACCATTATGTGGGAAGCGATGGAGGAGAAAGTGCTGCCTATTCACTGCCAGATCAGGTGGAGGCCCTCGAAAAAAGGTTGATTTACAAGGCCATTAAGAAAACAGAAGGCAATAAGACCCAGGCCTCGAAGCTGCTGCGCATAACAAGGCAGGGATTGCTCAAAAAGAGCAAACGTTATGGGCTTGATATCTGAGAAACACTCTTTTCGATAATTTTTTTAAAAGGGATAAAATGAAAAAATATATAATTTCAGGAGTTGCCTGTTTTTTACTCACGCTGCTGCTTGCTGCATCGGGATGGAGTGCGGAAAAGGTTTTGAATATGTCCACTACCACCAGTACCCAGTCTTCGGGACTGTTGGATATACTCCTGCCAGCCTTTGAAAAGGAGACTGGTATCAAGGTCAAGGTCATTGCAAAAGGGACGGGGGCTGCCATCCGGGATGGTGAGGATGGAAATGTTGATATTATCTTTGTCCATGCCAGGGGACGGGAAGATGCCTTTGTGAAGGCAGGGTTTGGAACCCGGCGTTATGCGGTGATGCATAATGACTTTGTGATCTTAGGGCCAAAGACTGATCCGGCCGGGATCAGGGGCAAAGAGCTGGCGGCTGCGGCCCTGGCGGGTATAGCTAAGGCCCAGGTAATGTTTATCTCCCGCGGGGATGACAGTGGAACCCACACCAAAGAGCAGGCACTGTGGCATAGCAGTGGGGTGAAGATGGAAGAGTTAAGCCGGGTGATTGTGAAAAAAGCTAAAGAAAAGACTATTGTCTCCCATGTGCCCGCTGATTCCGCAGACTGGTACGTTGCAATCGGTCAGGGTATGGGGAAGGTCCTGACCTATGCCGATGAAAAACAGGCCTACACTCTCTCTGATAGAGGGACTTTTATCAAGTATAGATACGGGAAGAGTCCGGCCCTGGAGCTTGATGTCTTAAATGAAGGGGATCCCAGTTTGGCCAATCCTTACGGGATCATTCCTGTGAATCCCAAGAAGTATCCCCATGTCCAATATGCTCTGGCCATGCAGCTGGTGCAGTGGATCACGGGAAAACAGGGTCAGGATCTCATTGCAGGATACAGGCTTGAGGGAAAACAGCTCTTTTATCCTGATGCCAAATAAGGTACTTGTCGTTCCTAACGGCTCCTGTTTTATTGTGATGTCTACCTCTTGCACATTAATAACACGCTTGCACCACAGGGAATAAATGGATCTGCTACTGGATAGTCTGAAATCTGCCTTGGTACTGCTGCTTGCAGCCGATCCTGAGCTGCTCACTATTGTGGCAGTCTCTTTGAAGGTCAGTTCCATCTCCACCCTTATCGCCTCGCTGTTTGGGGTTCCCTGTGGTTTCCTTATTGCCTATTCTAGTTTTTACGGCAAGCGTCTGTTGCAGACCTGTCTTAACACCCTGCTGGCTCTGCCCACCGTGGTCATAGGATTACTGGTCTATTCATTTATCTCCCGGCGTGGTGTTCTGGGATCTTTTGAGTTGCTCTATACCCAGAAGGCAATTGTCATCGGACAGGTTATCCTGATTATTCCCCTCGTCACCACACTCACCATTGCAGCAATTAGTAGAATTGATAAACGTTATAGAAATACGGCGCTCACTCTGGGGGCGACTCCGCTACAGATGGCCTGGGTTGTTTTACAGGAGGCGCGTTATGGTATTGCAGCGGCAGTGATTGCTGCCTTTGGCAGAGTGATTGCGGAGGTGGGGATCAGTATGATGCTTGGCGGCAACGCCAAGGGCTTTACCCGCACCATGACCACGGCCATGGCCCTCGAGTATGACAAGGGGGAGTTTGTCCTGGCGGTGGCCCTGGGAATCTGTCTGATGAGTATCGCCTTCGGTATCAACCTCCTGTTCCACTTTTTTCAAGGGAGGGCTGAGTTTGATGTTGTATAGGGCTGCAAATTTAGATCGGATCTTTGGGGGGCGCAGGGTTTTGAGCTTATCCAAGCTCACCATTGAGAGGCATAAGATCTATGCCCTGATTGGTGCCAATGGTGCTGGTAAGACGACGCTGCTCAATATCCTGGCCTTTCTTGATCGGCCAAGCTCAGGCGTTTTGCAGTTCTGCGACGAAGATGTGGGCCACGGCAAAAGACAGCTTATTGGGCTGCGACGGCGGGTGGTGCTCCTTGATCAGTATCCCATCCTCTTCACCCGTTCGGTGTGGAAGAATGT
>CAYWMZ010000010.1:0-6547 GCA_964459485.1 uncultured Desulfocapsa sp.
TATTTTACGTATAATGCATAGCTCTATAAAGTGGCCTGGGCACTTTTAGGGGGGGGCATTACGAAGATGAAGCAGTGTTATTACGAAGCAGTGGTCGGACAGTGGTCTGACACGGACAAGCAAGCAGTGCCCAAGCAAGCAGCAACTAGCAAGTGATAGCAAGTGGGGTCGGACCAAGCTAACATCTCTAACTATGTAACTCAAGTTTCGGACTTGGCCTTTCTCGTTGATATTACAAGAAATCCAAAGCGTATTTCCTTTTTGTTTGCCTATTGATACAGGGTAATCAGATGTGTTTTAACGAAAAAACGTAATGATTTGCATAGAAATTCAATCTGTCTTTCGTCTTCAAAACGAACATTGATACGCTATTACAGCATGTTACTCAAGTCCGAAACTTGAGTATGTAAGAAAGACCGTAACTGTTCAGAGTGCGCAAGAACGAAGTCTCTCTACGGTCGCTTACTTCGTTCAATTGGGCCTTGGCATACCAGTAATCTATATGACAGGGCTCAAAGGGACGTTAGCTGGGGTACTCTGAAACGGGATTGAAATACAGATGGGAGAGTGTTTTCTTGACACTCCCAAACTCTCTCAATATACTTCTTAAGGAGGGTGTTGCATTTACAATCCCTCTTACAGATACGTCAAAAACAAAGAGCGTCTAAGGGCCGCATCAACTCCGTAATTATCCGAAACAACAACATTAACAGAAGGGAGAAACATATGTTACGATTACGAAAGAATCAATCCGGACAGGGAATGACCGAGTATATCATCATCGTTGCCGTGATCGCCATTGCAGCCATTGCCGCCTTTTCCTACTTTGGAAAAACCGTGCGCACCCAGACAGCTGCCATGAGCGATTCCCTGGCCGGTGAAGGTGACAAGGCCGTCGCCGAATCCGCCAAAGCAGCCTCTGATGCTACTTCTGCCGAAACTGAGGCAGCAGAAAACAAGGGTTTAAAGGATTATACAGCAGGACAGGTTAATGACTGATCGTTACGCAACATCGGCCGGATATTCTTAACTATCCGGCCTCTCTTTTTTCCACAGCCTTTACGAGAAGAATCATCCTGGATGGCACCGAAACAGACAATAAGAGACTATGATGGAGACATACTCGGCAATCAGCATGGCCAGTCCTCTGTCCTCGTCGTGGCCATGGTGGGTATTGTTCTGGTTTCCTTTGTCTTTCTCTTTCGCTCAGGACAGATAACCAGTGCGAAAATGGAGATGCAGAACGGTGCCGATGCCGCTGCCTATGGTGCCGTTGTCCTGGAAGCCCGATCCCTGAATTTTGCCGCATACACCAACCGGGCCATGGTGGCTAACGAGGTGGCAATCGGTCAGATGGTGGGAATGCTTTCCTGGGCCGATGAACTGGAGTCCGTTGATGGGTATCTCCAGGTCTATGTGGCCGCCCTTGGTGCCCTTGACTGGATTCCTGGCGTCGGAGAAGTCACCATTGCCATCTCTGAAGTCCTTGAGGATATAGGGGCGGACTTTTTGAGCTTTGGTGAAGATATTAAATCGGTGCTCGATGATGTTGCCGGCCCGGCAATCAAGGGACTCTCCCTGGTCAATGAAACATACTCCAGTAGCCAGCAGATCTATCATCTGGCTACGGTGGCCCTGCAAACCACGACCATCCTCAAATCCATTGAAGATAATATCCCCGGCAGTCCCATGGGCCGTGATCTGGTAACAGATCTGGTAGCCCCTGGCGATACCGGTGCCCACCTCTCCAATCTTGGTCTCATCGCCTTTGCCGGTCACCTGCCCTCCTATTTCAACGGATTTACTCATCGCTATAAACCAGACACCAACAGCGGCAAAAAAGCCGGGGAAAACCGCAAGGGAATGGGACGTATGGCTGCCACCGTACGAATGAGCCGTGACCCCTTTTCCAGTAGTGTCAACCATGGCAGAGGATGGGATTTTGGTTTTAAATTTGGAGTGAAAATCCTTGAGTTCAGACTGGAAGCCATCAGTCGAGGCGGCTCTGAACTGCGGTTCAAAAACAAACAGTACATCTGGTCTGCCATGGATACCGCCGTTGGCGAAGGATCAATAAAAATTTCCATTCCACTTATTTATCATAAGAAATTCGCCATAGACCTGCCACTTGCTTCCGGCAGTTCTCAGGCCAAGGGGGCGGGAAGCGGTCTCAATCTAGGCGACATGCCCTATGCCCTGGGACACTACGGAAAACCCGTTGCCTATGCAGGAGCTGCCGGAAAAGGACACAGAATTCCCTGGGATATTGGGGCTGCTGAAATCGGTGAGAAATCAGTTGCCGACAACCCCTACAAGGGATTGCAACCCTACCGTGATGTTGTCCAATCCACCAAGAAAAAAACCCAATCCCTCATTCCCTTCACCGCCCCCTACTTCTTTATCGGGCTGGTTCGTAAAATGGATGACATCAGGGGTGATGCCCCCCGTTTTGGCAATGAACTCAACCTGAAACCAGGAACTCAGCATAATCATGAAATGGCTGTTATTTCCAGAGCGGAGGTCTACTTTTCACGGCCCAGCACACTTAGTTATTTTAAAAGGCTTGATAAAAACCTTGAAAAGCCAAACTCCTTCAGCCCCTTCTGGCAGGCCCGGCTGGTGGATATTTCAGATACTGACCGATTTCTGGCCCTTGCCCTGCAACAGAAACGAATCTGGCTTGACGGTTCGGATCAGGCTGCAATCCCCGGAATGAAACGGGTGGTTAAAATCCTGGAAGATATTTTGAACAAGGTTCTCTAATGGGGGAAGAGATGGGGACAACCCGGCACCACTCACACTCTCTTTTTCATAAGAGTGGCCAGGCCGCCACTGAATGTATCATTGCAGCGGTCTTTGTCCTGCTACCCCTGTTTTTCCTGATCCCCCTTGTGGGGAAATATATCGACATCAAACATGCCGCCATCCAGCAAGCCAGATACGAAGCCTGGGAATACACCGCCTGGTTTGGTCCCCATGAAAGGATCATGGATGGAATTTCCAGCGATAAGCGGGCAACAAAAAAGAAGTACAGCAAGACCCGTAAAGAGGGAACGGAGATATTTTTCACTGATATTAGCGATCCCTATTATGGCAAAGAGGGCTACCAGGCGGAAATCAACCCCATGTGGCGTGACCACAACAACCTGTCCCTCTTTGTGGAACAGGCCCGGATCAAGGCCAAGGGCAGACAGACCGAAGAACAGACTCCAGATCCCAGTGCCATCATCGGTGGCACAAATCTGATTGATGAGTTGTTACAGGGGATCTCCGATGTCACCCGGGCCTTTGGCGACCTTCTCCATATCTTCGGAGTCAAGGCCAAGTTTGATGCCATTTATCCCAAGGGCTATTTTAAAAGTCGGGTCGATATCCAGTTACGTTCTCCCGACCAGGTACTTCCCCTGGTGGCTCTTGACGGAAAAAGAGGAGAGAGTAGGGCCAAACCAATAACCATCCATGGCAGAGCTGCGGTTTTAAGTAACTGCTGGAACGCCGGAAGCCGCGAAAATGCGGAGGAAGAGAGCCGGGGGCTTGTTCTCACCTCACTGCTCAGCCCGGTGAGTAAGACCTTAAATTCGGTCATTAATCATACCCAGAAAATCTTAAATTATATCCCCCTCCTCATTGCCACACTCCCCCACGCCCCTGAATTTGGATACGTTCGGGATGACGTGGTTCCCTACGAAGACCTGGAGGAGATACCAAAGAGCAACGGAAAAAAATACTTTCAGGAGCCACCCTATGAAAAGAATTCATTTCAACTGAAACACTACCATAAGAGCCTCTACTACTATGAACCCAGTGAATAGGTGGCTGGGACAGATCCTCCCCGCCACGTTTCTCATCGGCTGTTTTTTATTGTCAGGCCCCTGGGTTCAGAACTGCTTGGGGGTGTCTTTTCGCAGTCAAAAAACCGCCCCGGCCCCCCCCTGGCTGCAACTGAGTGCGGTTGCAGAAGAGATGCGTATTAACGGTCTTCCGGCAAAGGTCTGGGTCTTCAGCTCCAACAGGAGTCCTGAAAAGATCCTCTCCTTTTATCGGGATCTCTGGCAACCTGGCGGAACAGGTAATGAGGGTATTCGTGAGGCAGACATCTTTCCCTGGAAGATCCTTTCCCACCTCCAGGGAAAACTCCTGTACACCGTTCAGGTTAGAGAAAACGGCTCACTGGGGGCAAGCGGCTATGTGGCCCTTTCCAATATGGCAGTAACCGCAGGATCACACACAGGCCCGGAAGTTCCAGCACTTCCTGGAAGTCAGATTATGAACAATACCTGGACAAAAGATGGTGCGCAAACGGGGGATACCATCCTGCTGATAAACAACGGGACTCCCCTTGAGAACAGCCTGTTTTACAAAACCCACTTTAGTGACCTGGGCTGGAAAAATGAGATGGAGCAGACGGAACAGGGAGCAGAAGTGTTGATCTTTCGCCATGGGAGACAAGAGGCCCATATCGTACTCAAGCCCTCAAATAACAGGACATGGGTAACACTGCAACTGAGGAACTATTAAGCCATGAAACTACCATTTTTTCCACATCTGTTGTCCAAAAAGACCACAGCTCCATCTGATAACCGGGGACAGTCGTCCATTGAATTCCTCGTTGCCCTACTGGGTCTTATCATCCTCTTTGGATCTTTTTCGCCCATACTGGGAAATGATGCCAAGAAAAAGCAATCGGTGTATGAAGTTTTTTCTGATACCATGAAAAACAAATACAAAAGCTACTGTTTCGGAGTGGCCATATCCGACCCTCCAAGCGAGGCATTTGATAAAAAAGTGGATAACGATGCAAAAATGATAAAAGAATTTCTGGATAAAATAAAAGATATACTGGATTCGGCTGAAGATCTGATAGAGTAGAAGAGAGAAACCGTATTCAAACCACTGAAAAATACCCTCATTCCCATAACACTTCCACAGGGAACACAAAAATCCGAGATGAGTGAAGAACAGACCAAAGAACAGAATAAAAAACGAAACTGGCAACTCTTTACGGCCGCCATATGTTTTGCCCTGCTGGCTGGAATCGGCACCTATATTTTCCTCCACCTTATGGAGAAACGGCTACGAGCAGAACTCACCCCGCCCCCAAAAGAGATGCAGGCAGTGGTGGTCGCCACAAAAAACCTTGGCACCGGCAGCATCGTCAACAACTCAACCATGGCAGTGCGTGAGGTTCCCTCTGCATTTGTGGAAAAAGATGCCATTACCCCGGAACTCTTCGACTCGGTGAGTGGCGGAGTCCTCACCCGGCCTCTACGCCAGGGGAAGATTCTCAGCCATGATTACATTGATTTAAATATCCCCAAAGATTTTTCAGGAACCATTCGTGACGGCTATCGGGCCTTGACCATTGAGGTGGACAACATCAGCTCAATTGCCGGACTAACCCGTCCCAATAACCATGTGGATATCTATTCACGCCTCCCGGAACGGGCCGACCCCTCTCTGGCCCAGGCAAACGGCAGTATGGTTATCCCGGTTCTTGACAATGTTCTGGTTCTGGCAACGGGCCACCGCTCGGCCCGACCCAATGAAGATGAATTCTTTCGCATGAGCAGCGATGGTGAGCTACGGGCCTACGACACCATAACCCTTGAACTAAGCCCCAAGCAGGCTGCCTTACTCACAGTTGCCGAATCCCGGGGCACCCTGATTGCTGTGCTGCGTAACAGCAAGGACAAGAGCAATGGACTCTTCTCCAAAATCACCTCGGCAGACCTCTTCAGTAACGCCGCCAGACTCCGTGTTGCCGCCCAAAAAAATGCACAGCAAGACACCCTCCTGGGAGTCCATCGGAACAGCAAAGGACAACTGGTCACCAGAGACGGAGTTATTATCACCGACCCCAATGTACACCTCAACAAAGATGGGCAGTTGGTTTCTGCTGACGGAATACCCCTTTCCGGACATGGCCTGACCATTGGCCCGGATGGAAAACTGCACGATGCCAGCGGTAAAATTGTGGATACAGCCAGCCTTCATCTCGGGAAAGACGGCCACCTCGCAGATAAAAACGGTGCCATTGCCACCAGTGCAGGGCTGAAAAAGTTAAAGGGCGGCTTCTATGAAAACAGCAGGGGCCAGGTGGTAACCCCCGACGGACATATCCTTTCCGGAGTAACCATAGGCCCGGATGGAAGCGTCACAACCAAAGACGGCACGGTACTGAGTGCAAACAGAATTCATATCGCAGCCGATGGCTCGGTCAGTCTGCTCCCCAAAAAACAGAATAGCCTTCATTTCGGAGCAGATGGTACTCTCCGTACAGCAAACAACAAAAAGGTCACAGCCAGGGATCTGGTCACGGTGGATAAAGACGGGGTGGTTCGTGACAGGAACGGCAAGATTATTCCCGGTGCCTTCATGGGAGCAGATGGCAAGATACATGGTGCCGACGGTAAAGTCCTCAGTGCCAAGGATATCCTCCTGGCCGAAAAGGGGGTTCATGCCGGAAAGAATGGCACAGTCATCGGCCCTGATGGCAAAGTCCTCCACGCCAAAGACCTGGTACAGGTGGACAAAGACGGGGTAGTTC
>CAYWMZ010000010.1:6647-17648 GCA_964459485.1 uncultured Desulfocapsa sp.
GTTCACATGGGTAAAGATGGCAAGCTGCGTGATAAAGACGGAAACGTACTCACCGCCCAGGACATTGCAGAACGAGAGGCACTGGCCACACAACCAAGAGGGAAAAAACTGGCAGGAGTCACAGCCATAATGCCAGGCAACAGTTTCGGGGCAAGCCCTGGAGCCACAAGCCCTCTGAGTGCCTATCAGGTTGAATATATCACAGGAGGAGGCAGTGACGGAACTGCCAAGACCCTCTGGGTGGAGATACAGGAGAAGGCTGGCAATGAATAGAAATACACACAAAAATCGACTCATCAGGCTACTACCGTTACTCATCCTCTTTCTTCTCCCGAGCCAGGGCATATGCCGTGACACGATCACCCTCTATAAGGGAGAGGTTAAGGTCCTTGAGATTGGAAAGGTGAAACGTGTTGCCATAGGAAATCCCAAGGTAGCCAGCAACTCCATACTCCCCAATGGACAACTGGTGATTCTTGCCGACTCCCTGGGGGTGACCACCGTTCATATCTGGCTGAAGGATAAAACAGAGAAAGATTTTGAAATCCTGGTGAAAAAGAAGGCCGTTCTGGATAATTACCAGGAGCTCTCCACCCTCCTCCACAATGTTTCCGGCGTAAACTCCATAAAGGTGGGAAGTCTGATCGTTGTTAAGGGTGAACTCCCCGCCTCCAACCGTACCATGTACAACAAAATCATGGCCCGCTACAAGGGGGAAGATGTCCTTGATCTCGTCGAAAACAAGACCGTCAGCGGTGATATCACCGAGCTGCTCAGTAGTTTCCCCAATGTAAACGTGCGACAGATTGACGGCAAAACCGTTATCACCGGAGAGACCTCCAAAGAGTACGGTGCCCTTCTGAAAATTCTCGAATCCAAATATCCTTCCATACTTAACCTCACCAGGGTTCAGGATGCAGTGGCCGGAAAAATGGTCTATATGAAGGTGCGTATCATGGAGATAAACAAATCCGTGACGGAACACCTTGGCATCAACTGGAGTAATATCGGGATAATGGGGCCTTCCCTGGAGTTTGGAGTGGAGGTTTCCAAAAACGGCTCCACCATCCTCAATGCCGAGGGAACACCAAAATCACTTACCAAATCCGGCAACAGCAATCTCAACACCGCCAGCGGCTTCTTTGGTATCGCCACCGGAATCTCATCAACCCTTGATCTGGCAGAGACCACCGGAGATGCCGTCACCCTGGCGGAACCGCAGCTCAGTGCCAGATCCGGCGGCAAGGCCCAATTTCTTGCTGGTGGTGAGTTTCCCATGCCGGTGACATCCGCCCAGGGCCAGGTCACCGTCGAGTTTAAAAAATATGGTATCATGCTGGATATTGCCCCCACCGTTGACAGCCACGGCAATATTCTGGCCCATATTGAGACCGAGGTCAGTACCATTGACACCTCTGTGCAGGTCGATCACATTCCGGGCCTGAAAAGCAGAAAAACAAATACCGATATCTCCATTCGGGAACGTGAAACGCTGGTCATATCCGGACTACTCACCGAAAATGCCTCCAAAGGCTACGACAACGTGAAATGGCTGGCTGATATTCCGGTTCTCGGAGCCCTGTTCCGCTCCAAGGCCTTTATTAACAATCGCTCCGAACTTGTCATCTTCGTTACCCCCTATATCTACGATGTGAGTTCCAGCGAAAATCGGCGGGGTCTGGCAAAGGTGAAAATGATGGAAAAGGCCTTTGACGGTATTGTCAAAGGAAACGAATTGATGGAGTAGGCCGCCTCCGGAGTTGACCCTATGTTTACAATTACCATACGCGACGATCACAACACCCTGGTGGACACCGTTCAGTGCAAGGCCGATTCCTGCACTGTTGGCAGATCCAGCAAAAATCTCATCCATCTTAATGGCTGGCGGATTGATGGAATCCATGCCGAGTTTATGGAAAAAGCGGATGGGATCTATGTCCTCGACCGTTCATCGGGTTCCGGAATTAGCCTGAATGGTAAAAAGGTCTCCAGTGCCGGCCCCCTTACAAAGAGTAGCAGTCTTGCTATAGGATCATTTGTGCTCACGGTTGCATCCAGGGAGCAAATGGCTCCTCCTGCCACCAAGAGAGCAAACGCAGCCGTGTCGTCAGCCCCCCCCCCTCACCTTCCAGTGGATGATTCAATTCCAGAGGCTTCCATAGAGCCAGATTCCATCCAAGACAAAGTATCCCATATCCCCTCCGAAGATAGAAAAGCTATACCCTATCGCTGGCACAAACTCATCCACAAGCAGTTGATGCAGGCCATGGATCTGCGCCGTACCGACGTTGAATCACTCAATGAAAAGCAGCTTCGGGAGACCATCCAGGCCATGATAGCTGAGATTATTCAGCATCAGAAAAATATCCTGCCACCAGACATCGACCGCAACCGTCTGGCCAGGGACGTCCTCCATGAAGCCATAGGTCTTGGCCCACTTGAAGATTTTCTGGCGGACGACACTATCACTGAGATCATGGTCAACCGTCACGACACTATCTATCTGGAGCGCAATGGACTGCTCCAGAAAAGTCCGGTCACCTTCAGCTCCGATGATGCCGTTCGCTCCGTTATTGAACGCATAGTATCACCCCTGGGCCGCCGTATCGACGAAAGCTCCCCCATGGTGGATGCCCGTCTGGAAGACGGCTCCCGAGTCAATGCCATTATCCCCCCCCTTGCCATCCACGGCCCCTGCCTCACCATCAGGAAATTTTCCCGTAAGAAGCTGTCCAGTGACGACTATATCAACTTCGGTTCCATCTCTCCAGACATGGTCTCCTTTCTCCATGCCGCAGTGCAGAACCGTAAAAACATTATTATTTCCGGTGGTACCGGCAGCGGCAAGACAACATTCCTCAACGTGATCTCCTCTTTTATTCCCCACACCGAACGCATTATCACCGTGGAAGATTCTGCCGAACTTCGCCTGGAACAGCCCCATGTAGTCTCCCTGGAGGCACGGCCTGCAAATATGGAAGGCAAGGGCGAGGTGACTATCCGCGACCTGGTGCGCAACTGCCTGCGAATGCGACCTGACCGTATCGTGGTGGGCGAATGCCGCGGCGGTGAAACCCTGGATATGCTCCAGGCCATGAACACCGGGCACGATGGCTCCATTACCACCGTCCACGCCAACTCCCCCCGGGATCTCATCTCCCGCCTGGAGGTTATGGTGATGATGGCGGGCATGGATCTGCCTGAACACGCCATCCTGGAACAGATCACCTCAGCCGTACACATCATTGTACAGCAATCCAGATTTGGCGACGGCAGCCGCCGTGTAACCCATATTGCCGAGATCACCGGGCAGGACAACGGGGTGGTTCAGATGCAGAATATCTTTGTGTTCAAGCAACAGGGTTTTGATGAAAACGGAAAAATCACCGGAGACTTTCAGGGCACCGGAAGAATCCCTGAATTCTACGAAACACTGCGAGACCGCGGTATTTCTGTAAACATGGACATATTTAACAACGGCCAATGAACATACCCACCCTCCTCATAGCCTCCTTTGCATCCGTATCTGTGGGGCTTTTCACCTGGCTCTTTCTTCTGCGTTTCTACGAAAAACTCAAGCGTCTCCAGACCAGCTACACCGAAACTACCAATAGCCGCCTCTCCGAGCTTTTCTACTTTGTGGATCTCCAGAAATATGTCCTGGTTTATCTCATTGTACTCATTGTACTCCCCATCCTGAGCTGGGTCCTCAGCGATCACCTGCTCCTGGGTCTGCTCACACTGATTTTGCTGCTCTGTGCCCCCCATATGCTGCTGTCCCATCTCCATTACAAACGGCTCAAAACCTTTGAAAAGCAGCTACCCGATGCCCTGGCTATGCTCTCCGGATCACTTAAAGTTGGCGCAAGTCTTGACCAGGCCATGGATACGGTTATCAGTGAAAGTGAAGCACCATTAAGTCAGGAGTTCAACCTCTTTCTCCGGGAACGAAAGCTGGGAGTGGAACTGAGTGTTGCCCTGAATCACCTGGAGGAGCGAATACCACTGGAAGACCTCTCCCTGCTTCTGGCCGCCATAAAGATCTCACGAGAGGTGGGCGGCAACCTTGCCGACACCCTGGACAATCTTGCCGATACCCTGCGCCGCAAGCTGGTCATGGAGGGGAAAATAGACAGCCTCACCGCCCAGGGAAAACTCCAGGGCATCGTGATGAGCCTGCTGCCCATGCTCCTTGCTGCGGTGTTGATGAAACTGGAACCGAAGGCCATGGGTATGCTCTTCACCACCAGGATCGGCTGGATGGTCGTTGCTATTGTTGCAGTTCTACAGATCCTGGGCTTTATCTCCATTCGAAAAATAACCCGGATAGACGTATGATTTACGGTGCCCCCACATTCAGTATCGCCTTTTGTGTCTTCGCCTCGGTACTCTGTAGTCTGCTTGGCATCTATTTTTTAAGCCTACTTGTCCCTGCCGATGACCGGGAATTTCTAGACCCCCTGCCGCCCTTTCTCCTCTTTATCTGGCCCTTGGTGAGGGTGGTTGCCTTCCACTGCTGCAGCCGTCTGCCTTACCCTTACCTGAGGATGACAGAGATACAGCTCCAAAAAAACGGCTCCTCCTTTCTTATGATGGCGGAAGAGTATCTGGCTTTACAGCTCCTCTCCTCAGTCGGTGCCCTTTTCTTTGCCCTCACAACGACTCTGCTCCTGGGGTCAGGACTTGGATGGCTTCTGTTTCTCCTGCCCCTGGCCGGATATTTTTATCCCTTTGTCTGGATTCACGACCGGAGACAGCAGCAGATTGACGGAGTACTGCGCACCCTGCCCGCCTATCTGGACTTTATTACCATGGCCGTTGAGGCCGGGTTAAACTTTTCAGGTGCCCTGGATCAGGCCAGAAAAAAAGGCCCGGCAGGTCCCCTTGTCAATGAATTCGGGGTGGTATTACGGGATATGCGGGCCGGCTTAAACCGAAGCCAGGCCCTGCGACGCATGGCCAAACGTCTGGACATCCATGAGATGACAAGCTTTGTAAACGCCGTGGTACAGGCCGAACGGATGGGTTCCAGCCTGGCAACAGTCCTGAAGGTTCAGTCCGAACAACGCCGCATTGAGCGGTTTCAGCGAGCCGAAAAAAAGGCCATGGAGGCCCCCGTCAAGCTGGTGGGACCACTGGTTCTCTTTATCTTTCCCACCACCTTTATCGTTCTGGCCTTTCCCCTGGCAATGAAGATTATGCAGGAGGGGCTCTTTTGAAACAGGGGCAGCTTTTGCACCTGGAAAGCGGCAAAATACTCCTGCCACAGGTACGGCGCACGGATAATGCCTGGGATCGTTTTTGCGGTCTGCTTGGCTCACCTGCCCCGAAGCGGGGAGAGGGAATGCTCCTTACTCCCTGTAACTCCATTCATATGTTTTTCATGCGCTACCCCCTGGATATCCTCTTTCTGGACCAGGAGGGCACGGTGCTTAGCAGACGGCAGAGCCTGCGTCCGTGGCGCATGGCTGGTGAAAGAAAGGCTGCCATGGTGCTCGAGTGCAGGGCAGGTGAACTCTCTCTTCTTAATATTTCAGATGGTGAAAAAGTACAATGGCAGGCAAACAACTCTTAAGAGTCCTTTTTTTCTTTGGGGCCACGCTGCCTTTTCTCTGGGGATGTGCGACCAGCAACAACTCCCTCAGCAATGATCGTCAACAGGCAATTGCCCTCTATCAGCAGGGTAAATATCCCCAGGCAATCCAGGAACTGAAAGTTCTGGTGCAGCAGATCCCAAAAGACAGTGAACTCTGGTTCCGGCTGGGCAATGCCTACGCTAAAAATAAGCAGCCCAACCTGGCCATTGAAAGTTATCGTAATGCATTACTGCGTAACCCGAGACATGGCAGAGCCTGGTACAACCTGGGAGTTATCCATATGCAGGAGGCCTTAAAAGCCTTTATAGATATGGAAAAACATACCAGCATAAATGACCCGGCACGAAAAAAAGCCAAGGCAAAGCGGGACGGACTACTACTGCTCTTAGACGGTCAGGATAAGAAAGAATGAAGAGGATGGTCTGGGGAACAAGCCAAAATCCTGAGTCAGGACAAGCCCTGGTGGAATTTGTAATCGTTGTACCGGTGTTGCTGCTCCTTATTCTCGGGGCCGTTCAGTTTGCCCTTCTCTATCATGCAAAAACAACCCTGAACTATGCGGCCTTTGAGGGCGTACGGGCAGGGAGTCTGAACCATGCAACCTATGCATCGGTCAAGTCCGGCTTTGCACGGGGGATGGCCCCATTGTACAGCTATTCAAAAGACGACAGCGATCAGGTGGGGGCATTTAAAACGGCACGCAAGAAAGTTCTCAGGGAATTTGACAATACAAGCAAGCTGATTCGTATCGAAAGGCTGAGTCCATCTGTTATTGATTTTAAGGAATTTGGCACAAGCGGCAGAGACAGCAGTGGGAAATCGGTGACCCTTATTCCCAACGACAACCTGCGCTACCGCTCCTCGAAACGAATGAAGAAATCCCATTCAACCATTCAGGATGCCAATCTCCTCCACCTCCGTTTCACTTACTGGTATCCCCTCTACGTTCCCCTGCTCAACAAACTCATCTTCAAATACTTTATCTGCGTCTCCAAAGAGGACAAGGATGATCCAAACAGGCATAGCCGCTGGGAGAATGATCCGGTCTGCAAACAGGATGAACCGCGATTTCCACTTACGGCAACGGCTGCCATGCGTATGCAGACCTCGGTCTATGAGGACAGTATGTTCGCCACCAAACAGGATGCTGGAAAATGAATAGCGTGGGCTACTCCAAATCGGGCACCCCAATATTCACATTTGCCTCATAGTAGTAGCGATTGAGATCAAAAAGCCCCGACTGCACAGGCTGTTCCTGCTTAAAGCGTTCCTGGAACCAGTCGTACTCCTTCCAGAAGTTCTTGTTGGCTCTGTTTATTCCGTATTTATCAAAGCGTTTTCTCGCCACAACCTTGTCCATTTTACCAAGATTTTGGAGGAGATCAAAAAATTCAGGCAGATCATCCTGCCGGATATCTATGAAATAATTCGGATAGGAACCGACAAATCCCTCTATAAAATCGGCATTATCCTTTGACGGATCAAGGGCTTTCTGCTCGTCAAACATAAATGTGACATTATCGTGCCAGCGGTTAATGACCATGGAGACCACCACATCCGTTCCATCATTCTTGCGGATTCGGATATAAACCACGTTGGCATTAAAGTCATTCACCAGTGAGAAAAACTCGGTACCGGGCTTGGACACCGATTGAAAGGCCTGGAGGTAATCTGCCATGGTCTCATATTTGTCGGGCAGAGGGGGATACTTGGTACCTGTCGGCAGGTAGTTGACTTTATCAAAGGCGATCCCCGTCTCGGGCAGGATGCGGTTATTGACCAGCTCTTCAATGAACTCCTGCTTGGGATTATCCGTCTTAAATTTGATCTTTGCAGGAATCCCCGCATCATAATAGCTAACCTTTTTTGGTTTCACCCCCTTGTACCAGGACTCCATCATGGGTCTTCGCTGCTTTTCGGGCATAAAACCCAGGAAATAGCTCTCCCCTTCAATGCGTAACCCATCCATATAGAGACGAACGGCTAACTGATGACCAAGTGTTCCATACACATCAAAACCGGCTACCAGGGCGTAATAGATCCGTTCCAGTTGCGGGTAATCCATGACCCACATAGTGCGGGGCAGGTCACCAAGCACCCCTTTATGCACCGAGGCACTGTCAAAATGCCGATACACGGTGAGCAGAGGACTGTCTGAGGCCCTGTTTCCCTTCCAGATGGCATCATAGCCCTGACCATTAAAGTTATGACTCATATAGAATTTCTGGCGGTCATTATAGTATCTTCTCAGTGCCTTATGGTACTTATTGCCAACAAGATCCCACACCGGAAACTTGCTGCCCTTCTCAATGGGCATAATCAGGTTATCCTTTTCCAGTTTTAAAAAACCGGGATACTGGACACTGAGGTCATGATCCGGATCCTGAAACATCACCCAGAAATGATCGTGAATCACATTCAGGGCAACCTGGCCCCGACACACCGGCCCTCGGATAAAGGTCATGAGAATATAATGCGAATTATCCAGCAAAAACTGATACCTGGAACGGGGCGGAATCTGCTGATAGATTCCAAAGGGATTGGCACTCTCTATGGGATCATATCCCATGAGGTGGGGAGTCTCCAGCCACTTCGGCTTAATAAACAACTCCTTGAAACGTGCCAGTTGGGTATCGTCAAAATCAAAGACCATATGGGTCTTGTGGACAATGGTGGAGTGAATCTTACGGAAGCGGTAGTAAAAGGTCTCTGTCCCCGGATCGTCATAGGGCCGCACCGTATTTATCAACTCAACGGGGCTGCCGGGAGGTGTTGTGGAGCGCAGCAGTTCGTAATATTCATTGCTGTCGGTACCGAATTTGATATGGGCCAGAAAGAGATGCTCGTAGAGATACCGGGCGGTCATGGCGTGCTTGGGATCTTTGGTGTTCAGAAAAGTCTCCCATTTGACAATCTGAGCCGCATCCACCGCCTTGGGCGTGGTTAAGGCCTTTTGTTCCTGGGCTGTCGGGCCTTTGGCTCCCTGGGCCAGCCATCCGGCAATGAGTTCAAACTCCTCTTTTTGCAGAGGGGGAAAGCCAAAGGGCATTCCCCGATTGGGATGCTTGGAAAGGTAGCCATCAAGTTCAATGGAACTCTCTGAGCAAGTGAGATCCTCGGCCTCGGAGTGGTACTCGCCTTTGGATTCCGGGTTCTTCATCTTGTGATTCAGGATCTGAAGCATGAGGGAGTTGTTAAAACCCGCCTCTGCCGTACTCTCCGTCACCGTATGAAAGTTCTTCTTCCGCCACTCTTTGGTAGTTTGGGCGTCAATAAAGAGCCGGGTGGGGTCCATGGTGGTTAAGCGGGTGGCGTTGTAGACAGCTTTTTTACTGCCACCCCGGTCAACACCCTCAAACGAATTAAGTTTTAGCTGACAGGGGGAGTTGTAGCAGGAGTGACATACCGCACAGCGTTTATCCAGGATGGGTTTGATCTCACGAAGATAGTTAACCGGACGAGTGGGGATCTGGATTGCGATGGGTTCAGGCGTTATTTGGGCACAACCACCGAGGAAGACAAGCAGGAGGAGACAGAGCAGGGAGATATTTTTCATGATATTTTCCGCAGAGGTCAGCCAGTAACACTGGGCTGTTTTCGAGTATCGATTGACTTGAAATGACAATGATTCCCTATGTTTTCCCAATAATAGCATATTCCGGCCATAAAAATAAGGAGAATCCCCTTATTTTCCTCCATCCCACCCATGGCTACTCCCAATGATTTTTTCCTCTGCCCGACAGATTTCACCAGGGCAGGATTCCCCCCTCTTGAAATCACTATCGTAGTTATCTTTATTGAAGCTAAATCAGGACGACAAGCAGCTTTTGAGGGAGGGAAAACGGGCTAGCGGTGGCCTCCGGCCCACAAAATACGGGCAAGAGGCCATGGGATTTACTTCTTGCGTTTTATGGCTTGCAGAAGTTCCTCTTCAGGAGCCACACAGGGCAGAGTCTCACCGATATACTCCTCAATATCCATAAGATAAAAGGAGCTCTCCTCATCGGCAAAACTGATGGAGATCCCATCGGCCCCGGCCCGGCCAGTTCGACCAATGCGGTGTACATAATCTTCCGGTTCATAGGGCAGGGTGAAGTTCACCACATGGCTGATGCCATCGATATGGATGCCCCTTCCGGCCACATCGGTGGCCACCATCACATGGATCCGGCCGTGACGAAAACTCTCCAGACGGGCGGTACGTTTCTGCTGCGGCACATCACCGGTGAGCAGGGCGCAGTTGACACCATCACGGTGCAGTCGGTCGTTGAGGCGTTTGGCATCTCGCTTCATATTGGTAAAGATGATCACCCGGTCGCAAGCCTCACTCTGGATAATATTGTAGAGCACCAGATACTTCTCATCGCGGGTAAGGGTGTAGACCACCTGGGTCACCGTCTCCACCGCCACTCGCTCGGCCTCGGTCTCAATGGACACCGGTTTTACGCACCACTGTGAGGCCAAGCGAGTCACCTCTTCGGTGATAGTGGCGGAAAACATCATGGTCTGGCGTTTATCCCTGTTGGGGGTCTGATGGATGATTGAGCGCACGTCCGGGATAAATCCCATATCCAGCATACGATCCGCCTCATCGATCACCATGATCCCGGCCTCACGCAGATTCACCACCCGCTTGCGTGAAAAATCCAAAAGCCGCCCCGGAGTTGCCACCAGGATATCCACCGGACGATCTCTGATATTCTTCTGCTGCCGCTCATAATCGGTACCGCCATAGGCCTCGGCCACCCGCATTGGCAGGTACTTGGCAATGGCCCGGGCATCCTTAGCGATCTGAATCACTAGTTCCCTGGTGGGAGCAATGATCAAGGCCCTTGGAGTCCCGTTTTTACGTTTCTTTTGCGGTTCCCGGATCAAACGGGAAAATATTCCGATGAGGAATACAGCACTCTTACCGGTACCGGTACTGGCCTTCCCGATAAGATCCTTGCCATCAATTACAGAGGGCAGGGCCTGCTGCTGAATGGGTGTGCAAAAACGAAAGTTCAGATCGGCAATACCGTGCATCAGGCCCACGGGAAGGTTGAAATCGTGGAAACGGGCCTTACCCTCTTCTGGTTCCACCTGGAACTGGGAGGGGGTCCACTTAGGTTTTCTGTTACGATTCTGATTTCTCACAGCATTTTTTTCCGGTGCCGGGGACTCCTTTTGAGGTGCCACACCAGCCTTTTCTTGCACCGAGACAGGTACCTCTTTGCATACAACCGCTACGGCCACGGCAGGACGCTGCCAGGTCATGGTGGCAATCACCCCACAACTGCGAATCATGCGGAGTCTTTTTCTTCTGTTCTGTCGTTGTTTTACTTGTCTTTTATTCATCTATTTTTAGCAACCTTGCTTAGTATATCAATCCCGTCAGGGGTAAATTTTTCTTGCTCTGAAAGTT
>CAYWMZ010000011.1:0-17331 GCA_964459485.1 uncultured Desulfocapsa sp.
TTTCCCACTGCTTGATAGTGATGGATTGAAAGGAGGGGCTGTTTGGTATGATGCCTATATGCCAGATTCGCAACTACTGGTCATGGATCTGTTACAGGCAGCAAGCAGTTTTGGAACGGTTCCTTTAAACTATTTAAAGGCAACGGATGTACTCCTTGGTTCTGGTGGAAAAACCAGGGGGGTTCAAGCTGTCGATCGTGAAACCGGAAAAAGTTACGAATTTAACGCAGATCTGGTTATCAATTCAGCCGGGCCATGGTGCAGAAAAGTTGTTCAAGGTATCAAAGGTGATACCGAAGAACTGTTCCGGCCATCTTTGGCCTGGAATGTCCTTTTTAAACGCAATGCTCTTTCTGAGCATGCCCTTGCGGTACAGGGGCGTGAGGCTGGGAGTAGGCTTTATTTTGTGACTCCCTGGAAGGGACAGATATTTGCGGGTACAGGGCATGAGCCGTGGCTTGGAAAGCCGGGCCGACCAATGCCAAGCAGGAACCAGCTGGTAAATTTTATAGATTCACTTAACAGGGCTGTACCAGGGCTTGATTTGGGGATTGATGATGTGCAACGTGTTTTTGCAGGTCTCTTACCCACAACTGAAATTGGCAGTAACAAGCTTACCAAACGTGAAGTGATTGTCGATCATGGTGCAATGGGTGGTCCTGAAGGCTTATATAGCGTTGGCGGTATCAAGTTTACAACTGCAAGGCTGGTGTCTGAAAAAGTTTTGTCTCTTGCAGGGGTCGGGGATGCGATTTATCCCTTGAGCGATGCAAAGAGTACAGTTTATGAGGAAATTCGCTCTGGTATGGATATGGAGCAATGTTGTAAACTAGTGAAGAATGATCAATCGATCGTACATCTGGATGATCTTTTTCTGAGGCGCTCAACTCTGTGGGAAAAGAGTGGAGATGCCATGCAACTTGCAGAGAAGTTCTGCGATTTTTTCCCTTGGGATGGGGATCGCAGAAAGCAAGAGTTGGAAAAATGTAAATCTTGCCTCGATGCCTTACCTCCTAAAATTCAATATTCGTAGTTGGCTATGACCAGAAAATACAGGAAGGTTTTATGATTTCAGGAATTTTTTTTCGTCAGAAGGGTAGTGGTTCCGAAAATAATGCGAAAGCCAAGGGGATATTAGAAGAAAAGCCAAGTGCTGTTCTGTATCACGATAGGTTGCTGCTCGCAGGTGATAATACCGATCCATACATGGGGCTTCCTGCGGTGGCCCCAGTCTCCTATGATAAGGACAGACTAGTTGCCTGTTGGATTGGTGAGATTTATAATCGTAAAGAACTGGCAGAGGACATTACATTTGATGGAGATCCTGTATCAAAGGATGATGGAGCCTTGTTTCTACAGCTCTATGATAGATATGGTGAGTCCTGTGTTGAAAAAATAAACGGTAAATTTGCCTTTGTACTTTATGATTCTGTAAAAGATCGTTTTTTGCTGGCTCGAGATCGTTTTGGGATGGAAACCCTTTACTATACGGTTCGTGATGAGTATGTGGCGTTTTCGTCAACAGCAAATGGTGTACTGGAACTTACCGGGCGAGCCAGAGAGTTAAATCCTTCTGCAGTAGGAAAGTTTCTTCTTTTTAACTATAATCCCGGTTTGGATACCTTTTTCAAGGGGGTCAGCCGTCTTGCCGGTGCTCATTTCCTGCGTGTTGAAAATAATGAAATACACTTGAAGCGATATTGGCAGCTTGAGTTTCACCCTGAAAAAGGCAGTGAGTCTGAGGTGGCTGAAAATCTTCTGGCGCAGCTTCGTAGTGCAGTCTCTTTGAGAGTTGATGAAGACCGGGAACCTGGTATCTTCCTCAGCGGTGGCATGGATTCCAGTACCGTTGTAGCCCTGGCTGCAGAAAAAGCAGCAAATCAGGTCAACACCTTTTCCTATCGTTGCAAGGCGGTTTCTTTTGATGAGTCTGAATACGCCAGGAGCATGGCTAAGTTTACCAGCTCCAAACACCATGAAGGGGAGTACAGCAGTGACGATGTACTGCGTATGCCTGACATCGTAAGGGGCATGAATGAACCGTTTTGCGATGTTGGAATTAATATTGCTACCTGTCTTTTAGGGAAAAATGCTGCCGGAACTGATACTCAATATATTCTAACAGGAGATGGTGGAGACGAACTCTTTGCCGGTCATCCAGTGTACGAGGCGGATAAAGTGGCTCGTTTCATAGATTATATACCTCGGCTGTTCCTGCTTCCGGTACTGAAACTTTTTTCAGGGCTTCCAGATTCGGATCAGAAAAAGTATTTATCGGTGAAGCTGAAACGATTTTCTGAAAGCCTCGCCTACCCAAAAGAGCTGTTATCGCATCGTTGGCGAATTTATTATACGGATAAAGAGTTTGCACGTTTAGGACATACCGGATTCTTTCAGCATCTTAACTGGAAGGAACTCTTGGGTGATATTTTTCGTACCAACCAGGAGAGCAATGCCCCTGACCTACTCTCCCGTTGTCTATACAGTGATTATCAGACCGCTGTAGATTTTTATCTGCGTCGTAATGATTTGACCCGTCATATGGGGATTGAAAGCAGGTTTCCGCTGCTGGATCATAAACTTGTGGAGTTTTGTGCCAATATGCCTTCAGATTTAAAGATCAGGGGCTGGTTTGATACCAAGTATATCTTCAAAAAGGCGATGGAGGGAGTGCTACCGCACAATATTATCTATCGAAAGGATAAGCTGGGGCATAGTATTCCGTTAAAAAACTGGATTCGTGATGATAAAAAGGTACGGGAAATGATCCTTGACCATATATCGCCTGAAGTAATAAAAAAACGTGGCCTGTTTGATGAAAAAGAAATTACCGTAATGATGAATGACCATTTGGCAAAACGACGCAACAACTCACACCGGCTGTGGGCCCTTGCTGTGCTGGAGATGTGGATGCGTCATTCCATGGATCGTTAAAACTGATTTTGTATTATTCCGAGGACTTTTCTTGTTTGAGGACTCTTGCAGGTGAGCCAACAGCCACGCTATTATCGGGAACATCTCTTGTTACCAGGGAATTTGCTCCGATAACACAGTTCTTTCCGATGGTGACACCGTCCAATATGGTGGAGGACGCTCCAATCCAGGTTCCGTCTCCAATTTGGACTGATCCCCGAGAGTAGACCCCCTGATACATGATCGGTTTATGTGGATCTTTGGTGTGGTATCTGCCGCCACCAATATAGCAGTTACCGGCAATGAGTACGGCATCACCCAGGACTATCCCACCTATACTTGATAGAATAACATGGGCTCCTATATCACAATGAGCCCCTAAAACCAGAGGCCTTGTCTTGGCCTGAAGGACACATCCTTTGCTGATAACGGAGCCTGCTCCAATGCTGATGGCTGTTTCTGCTTCTAGTCCACCATCAAGGAGCGTTGCATCATCAATGGCCACTTTTGCCCCAATGCGAATTTGAGCGGGTTTGCGGATCATTAGGCCTTTCCCGAAGATAACTCCTTTACCACACTGCTCAAACAGTGAAGAGAGGAACATACGACGGATAAGGTAGCCTGCTCCTCCGCCAAGGTTAAGGCAGGTCATGTTTGCTAGTTCATACTGGATTAGGCGTAACATGCCAGACTTTCCACCAAGTACTTTTCTCCGGTATCTATCCATGGCAGAGTGTGCAGAACTGTGCAACTCTTCACAGAGAACTGCTTTGTCTATATCCTGGTTTTTTATGGGTTTTTTTTCTGGCATTCGTATGCGTGTTTTTTAAGATGAGGTGGTTTCTGGTAGTTGGTAAGAGTTGGGAAAATGAGCTCCCGATTTGAAGATATAAGATTTAAATCGAATATAAATTTATTCCTTCGATAAAATTAAAGGCAGAAAAAAAGAGCATCCCCGCATGTACTCTATGAAGGTTGGCGATGCGTCCCTTCACCCAGTTGTAAAGATTGTTTACTCTCCGTTTATGGGCAGAATCTATATGGTTCTTTTCAACAAAGGCACGACCGTTACGGCCTAATTTTTCCCTGAGTGTGGCGTTGTTGGAGAGTTCCAGGATTCCTTGGGCAAAACATTTCGGATTTGCTTCTGCAAGGTACACCTCATTTTCTGTTACAACTTGTGTGTGGGTTGGCAACTTGGTGAGTAGAACAGGTTTTCCAGAATGCATATAGGGAAATATTTTCATTGGAGTGTTTACACCTCTGGTTCGAGGTGCTGTTAATATATCCGCTTCGGCCAGGTATTCTTCAAGCTGCTCAAAAGGGCGTGGTCCCAGAAAGTGAACCCGTTCATAAATATTCAAGTTTTCGCACATCTCTTTATAGTGCTCAATGTCTTCTGGGCGTCCACCAATTATAACCAGCTGGATTTCCTCATCTTGCTTGACAACATAGGAAAAGCTTTCAATCAAGAGTCCAACACCCTGGTACTCTTCAAGATTACCACAGTAAAGAAGAATAAGGCCTTTATTGCCGATTTCTTGAGATAATTTCCCAGTTCGAGGGAGGTCAGGATTTTTTAATTGAGAGATATCATGTAGCGTGACTACTTGAGCCGCACCATTCTTGTGACAAAGGTCTGCTAAGGCATTGCAGACAGGGGCGGTGGCTGTTGCTCCCCGAATAGCTTTAGACTCAGCCCAGTTCAATAAAGGAGATAGAAAACGCAGAAAGCTATGTTTTTCTACCATCTGCTGTGCAATTGAGGAGTCAAGATCGTATATGTATGGAACTTTGTAGAGTAACTTCAGTACCATGGCCATAAATACAGACTCTTCACCTGCATGGATGATATCGTAGCGATTACTGTGCATCATTTTCCAGGCTACAAAGAACATCTCAATATCTAAAAAGATCTTACTAAAAGAAAATCCAGGTCTGGTACCTTTTATCTTCTTTAAAAATGGTAAGCGGTGCAAGGTCACATGGGGCAGAGTAATGTCTTCTCCTTCGGGATAAACAATGCAGTCAACGTCAACGTCATCACGAGTAGACAATGCCCAGAGAACGAGCATGAGGTCAATGGGGGTTCCACGATTTACAAAAAACGGATGTGGTGCAAGCACCAACACTTTCATTTTACCTTCTTTTTTCATCTAGATAGAGAGTCCTTAATAAGTCAACCAGCCATGTGCTGATGAATAGGTTTTACCGGCATAGCCAGTCCGTAAGGGGAGCCGAGAGTCTAATAGCAGGCAACCTCTCAAAATTGTCTTGTCGCTTTAACTCTTCGTTGCGTAAAATTGTATCCTCAGAACATTAAATGTATACCTGTGGTGAAATCCTTCTATGCCACGATTTAGAGCGAAAAGCGATGTTTCAAGGTACCCTTTAGATTATAGCGGTGAGGCTTGCTTGAACCGATTCTAAGGGCCATTTTTGATAGTAAAGGAGTACGCAGGAGACCTGTTAAAAAGTTGCTTATATTATCCGTCAGAATATAATCACCACTTCAGTTTCTGTCATCTGTTCTGGTATATTTTTTTAGCTGATTATCATCGAAACTCAGCTTTGCTAAATCGGAGCTATTCCGTGTCCATTATATGGGACGCCATAAACCCATCCGTGGGGGCTCTGCTACGGCCGTCCAGGCCGCAGATGCCCAAATAATGGACACGAAACAGCTCCTTCCCAAAAGTGGCTAAGCTGAGGATTAGTGGTAATCAGATTTATTTATGTATCTTCTATGATTTTCATTCTGAAAGCTAAAGTCGTTTTTTTAGATTGGCCTGAATCTGATCGCTAAAAAACGAGATAAGTCCAGCTCTACGGCCAAAAGGAATTATTCGAGGAGAACTGATCAGAATCTTTTTGAGTGTCTCCGCTGGAGTATCCTCGTTGAGACACTCTTCCTCAATATAGCCCCCATAGGAACCGGCTCTCAGCTCATGATTTTTTATGGGGAGCGGGTCACTTCCCGCTATCGAGACGATGCCCTGCTGTTGGGCATTGTTGAGTAGTCTGGGGTGAGGCCAGAATATGGGGCGATTCCCGTTGTCACCCACAAAGAAGTGAGGAACAGGTGGTTCGGTCAGGAAGTCTTCGATAATCTTTCGGCGTTTTCCCATCCACTTTCCAACCCCCCAGGCAAGCAATGGGATACCCCCTTCATCGGTTACTAGTTGGGCAAGTGTTTTTAAGGAATGGTCGTTGTCTTTGAAAATTCGGGGACAAAAAAGGGCTAGAAGTTCGAGCTGTTCATTGCTAATAAGTTGTCTTCCAGCAATGATGAAGATGTTTTTATCGTCTTGTCGGGCAATGACGCTGTTTGTTTCTTTTGTTTGAACGTAGTCCCATCCTTTTGTAGGAGGCGTGGCAATGGTTTGGGAGTTTGCTAAAAGAGTGGAAAATACATTGTTCTGTTTTCCTTCGGCTAGCATCAAGACGTAGGAGAAGGGGGGGGCGGAAAGTTCTTTGCTAATGTGAGTGAAATTTTCCCAGGCAGCATCAAGGAGTCGATCAATGGACACAGAAGGGTGGACATGGATATGGGCATCTATCAAAATTGACACTGCAGCACCTTTTTAGGGGAATAATTGATCTGTTAACGGAGGATATTCTGGTTGTATTTTTATCCTGTAGTTGACAAGGCACGGTTTGTAAGCATCGTATGAATGTGCTATATTTCGCTCCTGGGGAGCATCTGTTCGTGAGCCTTGAGGCCGTACTACGCCACGTTGTTTTTACTATGGGTGTATGAAAATTACCACAACGAATGAAAGACTGTGAAAATTCGGGAATTCAATAATCGAAAACAATACGGGGTTTAACCAAATGTCAGAGATATTAGTTGTGGGTGGGGGCGGATATATTGGCTCTCATATGTGTAAATACTTGCATTCAAAAGGCATGCGTCCAGTGGTGCTTGATAATCTCAGTCTTGGCCATAGGGAGGCGGTGAAATGGGGGCCGCTCTATGAAGGGGAGCTTGATGACAGAAACCTCCTTGGTGAGATTTTTGGTCATCATGATATTCAGGCGGTGATGCATTTTGCTGCTTTTTGTTATGTGGGTGAATCTGTTCGTATTCCTTTGAAGTATTATCAAAACAATGTTGCATCAACTTTAGGGTTACTTTCTGTGATGCTGGAGTACGGTATTGATAAAATGATTTTTTCATCGTCGTGTGCAACCTATGGTGAGCCGGAGCAGCTACCCATAAGTGAATCTCAGCGTCAGCAACCCATTAATCCTTATGGACGTACTAAGCTGATGATGGAAAATATCCTTGACGACCTCGATCATGCCAATGACTTGAAGTCAGTCTGTCTCAGATATTTTAATGCAGGGGGTGCAGACCCGGAGGGAGAGCTTGGCGAAGATCATGACCCCGAAACCCACCTGATCCCTCTGGTGTTGAATGCTGCCCTTGACCAAACCCGGAAACTAACTATTTTTGGTGATGATTATGCCACAGATGATGGTACCTGTGTTAGGGATTATATTCATGTCAATGACCTAGCTCAGGCCCATTATCTTGCGCTGTTGCATTTACTGGATGGTGGCGGTAGCAAAAAATACAATTTAGGTAACGGCAATGGCTATTCCATTTTGGATGTGATACACACCGCTTCCATAGTGACTGGTCGGGAAATCGCATATTCTTATGCATCGCGGAGACCAGGAGATCCTGCAAAACTAGTTGGTTCTGCTGAAAAGGCTGTGAATGAATTGAAGTGGAAACCCGAGTTTAAAAGTTTGAAGAGTATTCTTCAGACTGCCTGGGATTGGCATTCAGCTCATCCAAAAGGCTATTCCAAATAAATTACAACTCTTCAAAATATTTTTTTAAAGATAGCTACTTATGAACGAAAAAAAAATAGCGCAAGGGAGCCGGGTATTGGTGACCGGTGCCACCGGCTACACCGGTACTGTTCTTGTGAAACGACTTTTAGAGGCTGGGGTAAAAGTTCGGGCAATTGCCCGAAGCAGTTCGGATCTCTCTCCTTTTTCAAAAATGGATGTCCAGTGGATTCGGGGGGAGGTGTTTGACCCGGAAACCATTCAACGGGCCATGGCTGATATTCAATATGTCTTTCATGTGGCCGCAGCCTTTCGTGAGGCAAAAAGCACGGAACAGGATTATTGGAATGTGCACGTTGGCAGTACACAGCTTCTCTGTGAAGCAGCCTTGAAACAGCCTAACTTTAAACGGTTTGTACATGTTTCAACCATGGGGGTTCACGGTCATATTGTTAATCCACCAGGTGATGAAAACTCAGCCTTTGCTCCAGGAGACGGATACCAGAGGACTAAGGCTGAGGCAGATACCTGGATCAAGGAGTTTGGTGCCAGAACACATCTTCCCTATACCACTATTCGCCCCTGCGCAATCTATGGGCCTGGTGAGCGGCGTTTATTAAAACTCTTCAAAATGGCAAGTAAGTCTTACTTTCCCATCTTAGGTAAGGGGAAATGCTGGTATCATCTGGTTCATGTTGAAGACCTGGTGGGTGCCATGATTCGCTCTGCTGTTGCAGAGAAAGCTGTGGGGGAGGCCTTTATTGTAGGTGCGAGTGAACCCATACAGCTGGAAGAGATGGCGGCAATTATTGCAAAGGTGTATGGAAACAAAATTCGTATCATTCGTCTTCCGATCACTCCGTTCTTCATAGCCGGTGATCTCTGTGAACTTCTCTGTAAGCCATTCAAAATTGAACCACCGATATACCGGCGCAGGGTTGCTTTTTATTCAAAAGATAGAAATTTCAGTACAAGGAAAATGCGTGATGTTCTGGGGTACATACCCCAATTTGAGAATGAGGCGGGTATTGTAGAGTCTGCCCATTGGTATCGGGAACATGGATGGCTCAAATGATTAAATAGAGTTACTGTCGAACTCTTTGATTTAGCAGTGTTACGGTGACCTGTTTTGCATGATACGGGTGGGAAATAAGGCCAAGTCATACTTTACATTTGGCCCCATCGTAATTACTTAATGGTCTGGAGACAATGCTATGTATGTAATGCGATCTATGAAAAAGGTTGTTCTTGGGGGAGTCCTGCTCCTGTTCGGGATGCTTTCCTGCGTTAGTAAAACAGCCACCCTTAAACCTTTGAAAGTTGTTTGTCTTGGTGATTCCATCACCTATGGTCACACCCTGCCAAACCGTCAAAAACAGAGTTATCCAAGCATATTAATGGCGATGTCAAAGGGGGTGTGGACCGTTATGAACTATGGCGTTAACGGGGCGACCGTATTGAATAAGGGTGATATTCCCATCACTGCCCAGGATGCCTATGAGGATGCCCTTGCCGCAAAGGCAGATGTTGTTGTCCTTATGCTTGGTACGAATGATATTAAGGATGGCAATTGGCAGAAATCAGATGGCTTTGTTGCCGATTATGTTGCTTTGGTGCATATGTTTCAGAAAGCACCTTCACGGCCTCGTGTTATATCCTGTTCCATACCGCCAATATTCACCGACTATCCAAACGGACTTACAGCAAAAAGGGCACGTTTAATAAACTCCATGCTCAAGGAGGCGGTGAACGAAAGTGGCGCAGAATCTCTGGATATCTATACTCCTCTCTCTCTCAAGCCTTCTTTTTTTACAGATGGGGTTCACCCCAACAAGTATGGGGCAAGGGAGGTGGCAGCGTTGGTTTTTGATAAAATAACTTCAATAAACGGCCCCTAAGTGGGCAAAGGATGACATGAAATATATCTTTTCTGCTCTTTGGATAAAACGATTTTCTTATATCTGCCTTTTTTTTATTATTGGTGCTTGTGATACTCCATCATACAGCGAGGTGGATCCTTTGCAGAAGTTTACCGGGGCACACACTCGGGTGGCTTGGGTGCAGGAACAGGGAAGTGGCAGTGATTCCTTTTGCTTTGGCGAAAATTTCAAGCTTATGGGCTACGACAGTCTGGATGGCAAGAAAGAGCGGCCTCTGTTAAAGGAAGTTCAAAATTTTTACAAACCCATCATCACCCCGAATGGCAAACAGGTTGTGGTCTCCAGTCGCAGTCGTCATGAAATATATGTTGTTGATTTTAAAAGGGGAAAGAAGAAACTTCTGGGAAAAGGAGTTGCGGTCGACGTATGGCAGGATCCTGCCACTGGCATCACCTGGGTCTACGCCCTTGCTGGAGATGGCCCAGAAAACAAATACTTCAGTACCCGGCCTCTGATCCGTTTTCCTCTAAAAAAGCCTAATAAAAGAGAACTGGTCTGGAATAAGACCCATCTCTCCTGGAGCAACTTTGATCTGTCCCGGGATGGCAAGTTCGCAGGCGGTCTTTTCCCCTGGCCCCATGCTGGGATTCTGCTCTTTGATCAGGACACCTGGAAACAGTATGGCAAAGGTTGCTGGACTTCGCTTAGCCCCGACAGCAGTGCCATTCTCTGGGTCTTTGACGGTCTGCATCGTAACTTAAACTTTGTAAATCCCTTTACCGCAGAATTCTGGACTACCAATATTAATAACGCTCCGGGTATTAACGGTTTTGAGGTGTATCATCCCCGATGGAGTAATCATATCCGCTATTTCACCATGACCGGCCCCTATGTGGAGGGTGAGGGGGGCAATAAGATCACCGGAGGCGGGACTAAAGTCGAAGTCCAAGTGGGTCGTTTCAGCCCCGATCTCAAGAAGGTGGAAGCCTGGTTTCAGGTGAGTAGCAATCAGCTTGCGGATTTCTATCCCGATGTATGGGTGGAGGGCGGCAATAAGAGCAATTTTGTAAAGAACCCGGACCAGGGTACTGCCATTATCAATGATAACCAAGGTGTGGAGTGGCCAGGAAACAGAGAACAACTGCTTTTTCTGTGGCAGGATGGTATGGCCGAAAACAAGCTTTCTGATGCGAGTCTCCTCGGTTTTAGTCAGTTTCGGGTGACCCCAACACAGCGGGCCAGGTTTAATCGCTATCTTGAGATGGATCTGCAGGGGGCCTCTTTTACCGCCTCTCTACCTGGCAAAAAACTTGCCGCTGTTTTAGGGAAGCAAGAGGGGATGGGGCTTGAGCTCCTCTTCACCCCTGCTGCCACTACAAAGTCTGATGAAGGACAGATCCTTGCCATACATTCAGCTCCCGGGCGGGAATTTTTGACCATCTCTCAGGATAGTGCCTCCATCGTCATAACTGTTTTTTTGAGGGGGAAAGAGGTGGGCAGGATGGTTGTTGCAGATAGCTTGCAAAAGAAACGGCCAGAGCATCTGTTTCTTCGCCTCAGTACCAAGGTCTTACAGCTCTATGTAAATGGTACACTTAAAGAGAGTGTACCGCTACAGCAGAATCCCCTGACCGGATTTAAGGACATTGAACTGCAGTTTGGGAATCCTCAGCAAGGAACAACCGGATTGCAGGGCAGTCTCTCCCATATTGCCATCTACGCCGGTTTGGAGAGTGAATCCCGTATTACTCAGCAGGCCCATATGGTGACAGGAGATCTTGAGGCGCGTAAGGTTCCAGGTTCTGTCCTGATTGATGCCGAGCTTGTTGAGGCCTCTTCTGTCCCGGCCCCGGATTCTCTGGGTGCGTACAGCAGAGCCCTGGTCGTGAACCGGTACCGTGTCAGCAAGCTTCGGCAGGGCAGCTACCCTGAAAAGGAAATTCTTGTGGCGCAGTGGGCAGTACTTGACCGCACTATTCTTCCTGAGACAGCGGGTTTTGTCCCAGGAAAGAGCGTGAAGATTCGGGTCGAGAAGTTTGATGATCACCCGGAACTTGAAGGGGAGCGGCTGATGATGGATATGTTTGATCCGGATCTGGAAATCTATTACCAGGTCGATCCCTGATCGCCCCCGACAGTAGAGTAGTTTACCCATATGGTCTTTTCCTCCCATATCTTCCTCTTTTATTTTCTCCCGCTAAGCCTCTGTCTTTACTATCTGACGCCGATGCGGGGCAGGAATCTGCTTCTGACCCTGCTCAGTTATCTCTTCTACGGCTGGTCCAATCCCCTTTTTAGTCTGCTGATGTTTTTTTCCACCGTGGTGGATTATATTTGTGGCTGGGTTATCGGGGCAACACCACCGGCCGGAAATGCAAGGAAGAGAAAAACGGCACTGCTGATCTCCATTGTCAGTAATCTGAGCCTGCTTGCGGTCTTTAAATATTCCAACTTTGCCTTGGATAACTACAACCTTTTAACTGCAGCTGCCGGGTTTGACGGCCTGGGGATTGAGACCGGGTTTCGATTTATTCTGCCTCTCGGTATCAGCTTTTACACCTTCCAGTCCATGAGTTACTCCATTGATGTGTATCGGGGTGAGGCCAGGTATCAAAAGAATTTCATCGATTTTTCCTGTTATGTTTCAATGTTCCCGCAACTGGTAGCCGGGCCGATTATACGCTTTCAGGAGGTGGCCAATCAGTTGGCAGTTCGTAGCCACAGTGTCGAAAAATTCTCCCGTGGAGTGGCCCTGTTCTCTTTAGGGATGGCCAAGAAGGTTCTGCTTGCCAACGGTTGCGGAAAGATTGCCGATATCTGCTTTGCCGCAGGCACGGTGCATTGGCTGGATGGTTGGTACGGGGCTGTGGCCTACGCCTTTCAGATCTATTTTGATTTTAGCGGCTACTCAGATATGGCCATTGGGCTGGGACTGATGTTCGGCTTTGTCTTCCCCAAGAACTTTAGCTCTCCCTACGGAGCAGCGTCAATAACCGAGTTTTGGCGGCGCTGGCATATCTCACTTTCCACTT
The DNA here is from genome assembly GCA_964459485.1 of uncultured Desulfocapsa sp. Lineage (GTDB taxonomy): Bacteria > Desulfobacterota > Desulfobulbia > Desulfobulbales > Desulfocapsaceae > Desulfocapsa. Next base: position 12,629 of record CAYWMZ010000011.1, read on the forward strand.
GGCTCAGGGAGTATCTTTACTTCCCCTTGGGCGGTAACCGTAAAGGACATACCCGTACGGCCATAAATCTTGCCATCGTCATGTTTCTTGGTGGCCTGTGGCATGGGGCCTCATGGAACTTTATAATATGGGGACTTCTCCATGGAGGTTTACTTGGCTGGGAGAGGAGCCAAGGGCGGAAGTCGTTTTATTTTCGTCTCAGAAGGCCATTTCGTGTCGCTATTACCTTTCTACTGGTTGTTATCGCCTGGGTCTTTTTTAGGGCTGAGACTCTGCCGAACGCCCTTCACTATCTGGCCTCCATGGCAGCCTTGTCTCAGGTACCCAAAACTTCACTGCTGATTGGCGGCATTATCTATCAGCCCTATTTTTTGATGGTGATGGGGATTTCGGTACTTGTGGTGTGGGCTGGGCCCCAGAGCTGGGATTGGACCCGGGAGATTACAGTGAAAAAATCCGTCATAATAGGGGCACTTATGCTCTGTTCTATTGTGATGCTCACCTTGCAGTCCTATAACCCTTTTATTTACTTTAACTTTTAATTATGAACTCGAAACTGAACAGAGAAGAACTGGCAGCACTGGAGCTTGGGCATACCGCTATCTCAAGATCTCTTGCAAAGGTCATACTGTTTGCTTTCCTGGCAATTATTTTTTTAGTACCCGGCACTCAACTGCTTAAGGGGAGGGGGAGCAGTCAAGGCCAAACCTTGCAATCCTCCTTTGTCAGCCTGATTCGAGGAATGAACTCAGATGCTGAATCTGGAGCTTCATTTATCGCAGCAGTAGAGCAACGAAACACCAATATGCTTAGAGCCATAGATAGTTTTGAAGGAGAACTAGAAGAGGGCAGTTTCCTTCGGGATATGTTCCTGGCCCCGGGGCAACGGCTGCTGCTCCGCCTTGGCTACGGGAATGAAAAGGTCTATCCCGGGAAAAAGCCATGGCTGTTTTACCGCCCGGATATGGATTATCTGATGGGGCCTCCATTTCTTGATCCTCATCAGTTGGCTAAACGTAGTGAGGGCGGAAAGATGTGGGAAAAAGCCGTCCAGCCAGATCCCGTTGCAGCCATCCTTGCCTTCAGGGATGAGCTGGCAAAACAGGGTGTCGCCTTAATTCTGATGCCCACCCCCATAAAGGCCAGCATCCAGCCGGAGATGTTTTCCGGCAGTCCCTCTTCTATTCCTCTGCAAAACAGATCCTGGCAGACATTTGTGCAGCGTCTTCAGGATGCGGGTATCATGTTGTTTGATTCGGCCCCTCTGCTTATGGACTATAAACGGCAGCATAAAGCTGCGCCCTACCTGGAAACAGACACCCATTGGACTTCAAAGGCCATGGCCATGGTGGCAGAAAAACTGGCGATCTATTTAAAGGACATGGTTCCTTTGAATCCATCTGAGACCACATATAAAAGACAGGGCAGCACGGTGCGTAACAGGGGTGATATAGATGCGATGCTGCAACTTCCCGAGAGTATGGATGTCTATCCAAAAGAAGAGCAGGCAATTGATTCCATTGTAACCAAGGGTCAGGAGCTGTGGCAGCCGGAAAGGGATGCAGAGATTCTCCTTCTTGGCGACTCTTTTTCAAATATCTATTCCCTATCTGGTATGGGATGGGGGCAGGGGGCTGGCTTTGGCGAACAGCTCAGTTATTTTCTGCAACGGCCTCTGGATATGATTCTTCAGAACGATGGCGGCTCCCATGCCACTCGTGAACTGCTCTCAAGGGAACTAGCCCGGGGACGGGACAGGTTGGCTGGTAAAAAGCTTGTTATATGGCAGTTTGCCAATCGGGAACTCAGTTCCGGCAATTGGAGAGATGTGGCAATGGAACTTAAAACCTGTCCGCAAAGTGATTTTTATATTCCGGCCAGCGGGGAGAGCAGAAATGTACAGGCTACCATTGTGGCAGTTTCAAGATCTCCGATTGCCGGTTCCGTACCCTATAAGGATAATATCATTACCCTCCATCTTGATGATATCAAGGATATGGAGACTGGCGAGAGCTACGGGCAGGCACTGGTCTACGCCTGGGGAATGAAGGATAATGTGATGCTGCCTCTCTCGGGGAAACGGGCAGGAGATGAAGTGTCGATGCGCTTAAATGATTGGGATATGGTGCAGGGGCAATATTCTTCCTATCGCCGCTCCACTCTGGATGATGAGATGCTTGAACTCGAACTACCCGTATGGGGGGAGATTTTACCATGAAAGTATTGAATATCTTTTTTCTTATGATTGCCTTGCTAGCCTTAGGGCAAGGTTCGCTGTTTGCAGGAACTCCGCAGCAGCAGATGGCCGAGATGGCTGCCATGGCCAATGCCAATGGTGTCGTTCAGGGAAAGGATGGCTGGTTGTTTTTACGCGAAGAGCTGGAGCATATGGCCAGTAAAGGGTATAGCGGTGTGGATGTGCTGAGCGCCTCCAAGGCCTCAAAACCGGAATTTGCAGACCCTCTGCCCGCTATCGTTGACTTTAATAAGCAACTTAAGGAAAAGGGAATAGAGTTGATCTTTATGCCCATTCCACCCAAGGCCCTGATCTATTCTGATTACCTTCCTGTGGCCATGGATTTAGATGCTGTGGCTGAGCTTGAAGAATCGTACCAAAAATTCTACAAACAGCTTCGACAGCAGGGAGTACAGGTTTTAGATCTTATTCCCGACTATCGTGCAGCGAGTAAAGCCAAACAGCTCTATTGCAAGACCGACACCCATTTTTCAGGTTTGGGATTGGCCATGGCTGCCGATGAACTTGCGACCATTATAAAGAAAAAAAGCTGGTACGACGGCGGTGCAAGCAACGCTTACACAAAAGAACGGCGCATAGTTGCTATCCTCGGAGATCTTTCGCAGATGCAGAAAACAGAGAAGACAGAAGAAATCCCCCTGCAATTTGTAACAGATTCTAAGACCACAAAGGCCCCACTGGTGAATGGTCAAAGCCCCGTATTATTGCTTGGCGATAGCCACACCCTGGTGTTCTCCGTTGGTGGAGATCTGCACACCAGTGGAGCCGGGCTCTTTGATCAGTTAAGTGCAGATCTTGGGCAGACCATTGACCGTATTGGAGTTCGGGGTTCGGGGGCCACCGCCAGCAGGATAAAATTATATCAACGTTCCAGAAAGGATACCTCCTTTTTAAAACAAAAAAAGATTGTTATTTGGTGCCTCAGTGCCAGAGAGCTCACAGGGAGTGGAGGGTGGAAAAAAATTCCTGTTGCAAAAAAGAAATAACGCACTATTGTCGGTTTGAACGTTCCCTGGGGAGGGAATAATAACCTGTAATTTGCTGAAATATTTTAAATCGGCGTTATTTTGTTAGGAAAGATGAGATGAAGAAAAAAACTGTTGTTTCACGAATTTTTATCCCTCTGTTGGTGGCCCTTTTCGCTCTTTTACCCGCTCAAGTTAGCCTGTGTCAGGCAGCCGAGACCGGTACCGTTTTGCTTCCCGTTGAGGGGAGTGTGGCAAAAGGTGATACTGAGAAGAAGAGTGCTGTGAAAAACAGCCCGGCACCTGTGCGGGAGCAGAAAGACGCTGAACCTGAAGAGTCTCCCATGTCCACAGGACTTATCATTGGGATTGGTGTTGGAGCTGCTGCCCTTGTGGGTATTGCTGTCGCCGTTGGAGGAAGCAGTGGTGGTGATGAGACTCCGGTATCTGTCGGACCTCCAACTGCCGATTCCCTGGTCGGTGCCTGGCATGGAGAGGGAAATCAGCCCGGAAGTGGTTTGACCTATACCGGTACCTATCACCTCTATCAGGGAGGCAGTCTCGGTTATGACCTGAATGTCAGTGATGGCGAGCACTTGATAGGTGGTGGTAGCTGGCGAATCAATGGGTATCAGCTGGATATTCATACCGATCACGGCTCGCTGTACAGTGGCTCTTTTGCTCCTGGGGTCACTAATGTGGTTAGTCTGAACGCCAACACCGGCTGGAATCTTACCATTAGCAGATAGGCAGTACAGTGGGCGAGGCTGTTTCCTCGCTTTTTTGAGCTAATGTATGATTTGAAAGAAAGACGGATACCGAGTAGAAAGACAAGGCAAGGAGAAGCTGTATGCTCTCCTTGCCTTTTTTTGTTTATGACTCTTTTCCCATAACTTTTGAGTTGCCTGTAACGAATGAAACGAATTGCTTATATCCTGCGAGTAGTGGTCACGGCTGTTCTGCTTTACTATGTGTTGCAGAAGGTTGGGCTCTTTGATGACGAAAAACGTGCCGGACTCCTTGAGTTGCTGACCTCTGTCAGTGTTCCTCTGCTCTGTCTCTCATTTTTTGTTTCACTGCTTCTGAATCTCATCAGTGCCTACAAGTGGTACCTGCTGCTCCGTTCCCGAGGAGTAAAGGTGAGCTTTTTTAGGACCTGGGCTCTCTATATGACGGGCATCTTTTTTAGTCTTTTTTTACCAACCAGTATGGGCGGCGATTTCATTCGTATTCATGAACTGGGGAAACTCACGGGAAAACGTGCGGAGGCCGCAGCGTCGGTCTTTATTGAACGCTTTTCAGGCATGGCGATCCTCTTCCTCCTTACCCTGGCTGCTCTTCTTATGCAGCGGGAGCTGTTGTCTGTTGCCTGGATGTCCATCAGCCTGGGTATTGCGGTCACTGTGAGTGGTTCCCTTATCTGGGGCATTGTCGACGAACGGCCCTACCGGCTTGTTACCTCGTTTCTGGGGGGGCGTATG
>CAYWMZ010000012.1:0-15100 GCA_964459485.1 uncultured Desulfocapsa sp.
TGATTAATGATGGTCGTATTCATCCTGCCCGTATCGAAGAGGTGGTGGAGAAGGTGACCAAAGAGTTGGAAGTTGTAATGCGTGAGGCTGGTGAACAGGCTACCTTTGATGTGGGGTGCCATGGCGTTCATGTGGAGTTGGTGAAGATCCTGGGGCGTCTCAAATTTAGAACGAGTTATGGGCAAAACGTATTGCAGCATTCTCTTGAGGTGGCATTTCTCTGTGGTATTATGGCCTCCGAGCTTGGAATTGATGTGAAGATGGCCAAGCGTGCCGGTCTGCTCCATGATATCGGCAAGGCAGTAGATCATGAGGTAGAGGGGTCTCACGCCATCATTGGTCGTGATCTTGCAAAAAAATATGGCGAACCCGAAGAGGTCGTTTACGCAATTGGTGCTCACCATGAAGATCAGCCGCCCCAGTCAGTCCTTGACATCCTGGTGCAGTCAGCTGACGCACTGTCGGGGGCACGGCCTGGTGCCAGAAAGGAGATGTTGCAATCCTATGTGAAGCGTCTTGAGGATTTAGAGGCCATTGCCAGTGCCTTTGACGGTGTGGATAAATCCTATGCCATTCAGGCCGGTCGTGATCTGCGTATTATTGTTGATTCCCAGAAGGTCAAGGATGGAGAGGCGACCCTACTCAGTCAGGATATTGCCAAGGCCATTGAAGAAAAGTTGACCTATCCGGGGCAGATTCGGGTGACCGTTATTCGGGAAACCCGTGCTGTGCAGTACGCAAAATAGAGGAAAAGATTACCGGAGTGAGCTGGAGATACTGTCCCCAGATTCTGGTGTGGTAGCTAGGGTCCCAATTTGGAGATCCTAGGAGAATATAAAATAAAAATCATTGAAAAATGCCAAGTATAGATGAACAGATCGCCCTACTGGAAAGGGGTGTCGTCGACTGTATCGGTCACGAAGAACTGCTTAAGAAGCTCAAAAAATCACAGGAAACAGGAGTACCGCTTCGGGTCAAAGCGGGCTTTGATCCAACGGCGCCAGACCTGCACTTAGGGCATACGGTGCTTCTTCAAAAACTCAAACATTTTCAGGATTTGGGTCATGACATCTACTTTCTTATTGGGGATTTTACTGGAATGATAGGTGATCCCACTGGGAAGTCCGAAACCAGGAAGGCCCTCACTCGGGAAGATGTGGCTGCAAATGCAGAGAGTTATAAGGAACAGGTCTTTAAGATTCTTGATCCGGAGAAGACCAAAGTGGTTTTTAACTCTGAGTGGCTAGGCAAGCTCGATTCCTTTGATATGATTCGTCTCGCATCCGAACTTACCGTGGCCCGGATGCTTGAACGTGAGGACTTCAAAGTACGTTTTCGTGAGGGGAGTCCCATCTCCATCCATGAGTTTATGTACCCCCTGATCCAGGGCTATGACTCTGTAGCCCTTAAGGCTGATGTGGAGCTTGGTGGTACGGATCAGCTTTTCAACCTCCTCATGGGCCGGGATCTCCAGCGTTCACGGGGCCAGGCGCCACAGGTAGTTCTGACCATGCCTCTGCTTGAAGGATTAGATGGCGTCAACAAGATGAGTAAGTCATTGGGGAACTATATTGGAGTTTCGGAACCGGCCAATGATATCTATGGAAAGGTGATGTCTGCCTCCGATGAACTGATGTTTCGCTACTACGATCTCCTCAGTGATCTGAGCCGTGACGAGATTGCCTCACTCAAGGAGCAGATGGAGTCTGGTACTCTACATCCAAAAGAAGTTAAGAAACAACTAGCGCGAGAGCTCACTGCCCGTTTTCATGGTCAGGAGGCGGCTAACCAGGCTGAGGACAACTTTGAGAAGGTGTTTCGAAAGGGCGGGCTGCCGGATGACATTCCAGAACAGCAGATTCACTCTGAAGAGGCAGTATGGCTGCCGCAACTGCTGGTTGATCTGGGGATGGTGAAATCAACTTCCGATGGTCGTCGTATGATCAAACAAAACGCTGTATCCATTGATGGTGAGAAGGTCAAGGATATGAAGACTAGTGTCGAGCCCCAGGGGGAAATCCTGGTGAAGGTGGGAAAACGGCGCTTTTGCAAGGTGCTTTTCGAGTAATTGCAGCTCTTTTTCAAAAGCTGAACAGCAACAAAACGGCCTGATGGATACGTAATCCACTAGGCCATTTTTGTTTAAAACGAATCCTACAGTCAAGTCATGGCAAATGGACAGAACATAAGGAAAGTGAATCTATGCACCTTATTCAGTGCAGCAACTCTTCTTCTTTGGTGTTACTGCATTCTTGGCAGATACCAGAGAATTCAATATGGTGTCCAAGAACCTGATATTTACTGATATCGGCAGCGGTTTTATCGATCTCTGCCATTACAGGAATTTTGATATCATCAACCTTGCCGCAGCTCAAACAGCGAATATGGTAATGGGGGGCGACGGTTGCATCAAAACGCTTCTGAGTACCACCCACTTCAAGTTTGAGGATGATTCCGGTTTCTGCCATAAGCTCAAGATTTCTGTAAACAGTTCCAAGACCAATACGGGGAAGACGTTTCCGCACCATATCGTATACTTCGTTTGCGGTGGGATGGGATGTTACCTTACCCAGTTCTTCAAGGATAATTTGACGCTGAGTTGTTAAGCGCATTTGTGGAGTGAGTTGCATAAGGGCCCCCCTTAGAGATGGTTAGTAATGATTCCTGAGCCAGTAAACTATTCAATTTTTTAGAATATTTCAAGCAAAAAAGACAAATCTGTATGTTTCAGAACCGGCGAGGTTTCTTGACTTAGGTCAAGAAAAAGAGAAAAGATGAGAATTATTAACGAATTGAAGGGTTGTAATAACCAAGTTGTAATTGCGGAAAATCATGAATTAATTTTTTAAGCCAATGGCGCATACCCATTGATTTGACTGAATGATTGGGTTGAATGCGGCGCAGATACCATTCCGGATCCATGTTGAGGTTTCGTAATTGGATACGATTCGGTCTGTATTCTTGTAAAAGTTGACTGAGTGCTGCAAATTCGTCGGGCAAATCTGTGAAACCGGGGAGGATAAAGTAGTTGAGGGAGACAAAGCCGCCCCTATCTTTCATGACCCGGATGGATTGCAGGACATCTTTGAGAGAAAAGCCCTGGGGACGGTAGTAGCTGTGATGGTATTTTTCCTGGGCTGAGTTAATTGAGACCCGAAGACTGTCAAGACCGGCCCCGGCGAGGCGGTGAATACTGTTTGGTAGACTGGCATTGGTGTTGAGGTTAATGGTACCCCTGTCCGTTTTTTTTCGCATTGTGCTAATGGCTTTTTCGAGGGTATCGGCCTGAAGTAATGGTTCCCCTTCGCAGCCCTGGCCAAAGCTGACGATGGCACTTTCGGCCTCCTGAAGGTGAGGGATGGCAACCTGGCAGATTTCAGAGACTGTTGGTACAAATTGAATCCTGTCCTGGGTGGCCGAGCATTTTCCGGAGGCCTGCAAGGAGATACAACCTATACATCTAGCATTACAGACCGGAGATGTGGGAAGGGGAGCCTCCCAACGTCCCAGGAAGTAATTCCTGGCAGCAGGACAGGCGTAGGTCAGGCAGCATTTTCCAAGGTGCTGGATCAGACGGTTGTCTTTGTGCCTTTTGAGCTTCCTGGCGGTCTTGGCGTTGATCTCATCCTGGTTAAACTGTACACAGTCCTGGCGTTTATCTTCATCACTGCGAAAGGCAGTGGTCCAGAATGTACCGTCATACCAGCCAATGGCTGTATAGGCAAAGAGTGGCAGTCGCGGGGCATCTTTGCTGGTCTGATAGGCACTGTTTAAGATGGCAGTGTGAGCCGGGGACATAAAGGCGGCAACGGCCTGGATAGTCTCTCCGGAAAAGGGATCTTCTTCAAGGAGCAGTGCTTCTCCAGATTCCCGGTCACAGCCAATAGGAAGGCGACCGGGGAGGACGAAAAGTTCACTTCCTTCGGGTAGGGGGATGAAATCTTTTCTGTCTGGAAGAGTGAAGTTTCCTGCACTCATCCCGGCAGCTGCCAGATCGGGGAAATCAGTTATGTTTCCCTGGGCATCCGCGTAGACAAGGGCAGGCTGTCCTGCTGGGTGAATCACTGCTGGGGTCTGAGAACTTTAAAGATGGAATCGATGGCGAGATAGATATCGATATCCTCACCAAAGACATCCTCGATGGCGGGATTGTTGATGAGGTCTTCGATGACATACCCGGTGAGATAGAGGCTCAGGATATTGGGATCCTGGATCAGGGTACGGATCGGGGCTACCTTGAGTTGAATGTCAAACTCTTCCATGGTGGGAAGGGACCTTAGTTGTTCAGTAAAGGCCTCACGAACACCCTGTACGGAATTGATGTCAAGAACCTCTCTGTCAATGAGTCGCTCGGTGAGCAGGGTTGCAAACTCATCGGCATTGTCACGCCCTTTGTTGAGGATAAAACGTCTTTCCCGTTCTCTTTTTCGATCAATGGCACGGATAGTTTTATCTGTGGCATTGCTTGCACTTATATGGGCCTTGGCCATTATATTCTCCTGTGGAGGAATCTCTCTTAGTTTGATTTACACAAAATTTACAGCATAATGCACAATCTTCCAACCAAAATCTCTATGCGTTGCTGTTATAAAGTTCTGCAAAACCGTCCATCATTGTCTGCTGCTGGCGGGGCAGCTTAAGGTTGTATTTTTTTAGGTATTCAGCGGCCATCCTATGGGTATTGAATATGGGAATGTTGAGGCTGAGGTTGTTGATGGCCTTGTCAATGATTTGAGAATGCTTGCTGTCGGAGTAGAATTCTTCAAGGACAGTGGGCAATATCTGGTAAAAAGATGCAGCATCTTCAGCGTAGAGCAGGGCTTCGGGTGATTCACTGAGGTCGGCTTCGTTCACTGGCCCTTCATGACCAAATTTCCAGCCAGTGAGGCCGTCATGGTAACCCTCTACCCACCAGCCATCCATAATGGACAGGTTGGGGACTCCGTTGAGGGCTGCCTTCATGCCACTGGTTCCAGAGGCCTCAAGGGGGCGTTTGGGATTATTCAACCAGGTGTGGACACCTGCCACCATCATCTTGGCGATCTTCATATCATAGTTGGGAATAAAAATTAGGTTTACAAGTCCCTGACTCTTGTCGTGCAGCTCTTCTTGATAATCTAAAATGAGTTTGATTACCGATTTTCCCGGTTCATCGGCGGGATGGGCTTTGCCGGCAAAGAGAAAGTTTATAGGCCAATTATTTTTGGTGGCGATGGCGCAGAGGGTATCGATATCGTCAAAGATAAGGTCAGCCCTTTTGTAGGTAGAGAAGCGTCTGGCAAATCCCACCGTAAACACATGGGGGCTGAGCTTGGTGTCGTTGTCTATAAGATTCGAGTAGAAATTCGGGGGATCGATCCAGGTACTGGTCATCTGATTGCGATGCTTGAGGAGCATGGCATTGACATACTTATAAAGAATTCTGGTATCTTCTTCCCAAGCCCGAAGAATGTAAGCCCTGAATCTGGAGTTCTCTTTGAGGTTTTTTGCATTTTTAAGCACTCCAGGATCATTACGCCAGCCTTTGAACTCTTTAAAGCTGTTAAAAAGTTCGGCACGAGAATCACTGATCCAGGTAAGATGGTGAACTCCGTTAGTGATGGCAGATATCTTGTCTGCAAATAGGGGGAACTGTTTATGGGTAACATCACGGTGAAGCCTGCTGACACTATTGGCAGAGCGGTTGACCCGCATGGCAAGGGTGGTGAAGTTATAGGATTGGGGGGCATCGATATCGAAGGCCAGAAGTTCCAGGATATGGCGGCAGGATTTGTGGCTGATACCTGCGTAGATGGATTTGTTAAAACGGTCATGTCCGGCTTTAACTGGTGTATGAATAGTATATACCAGCTTTTTAGCCACCCTGTCGGCTGCAGCAATAATCTCTTCATCTGAGGGTTCGCTGCCCCTGGCCTGGATGGCATTTGTGTGGAGTTCCTCTGAGATCATCTGTAGAGCAACCACCACACCGTGCTGTTCGTTGAGGTGCAGGGTGCTCGAGGTGATTCCCAGTGCATCCATGGCGGGCAGGATACCGGTACCCAGCATTCTGCGCTGGGTCGCTTTGATGATAGATGAATCGGAATTGTAGAGCTGTCCTGCGGCATCACGAATGGGGGCCGGGTTATCTGGAAGAGAAAAATCCAGGAGTATCTCCGGCACAAAAAAATCGAGACTGTGGTTCACCTCCATTTTCATCCACACCTGCGCTGCCGCCATGGTCTCCTGATCATGTTCATTAAAAAAAGGTACCTGAATCTGTAGTGCTTCCTCAGGGTAGTCAGGATCTTTGAGGAGGTAGAGACCGGGGGTTTGTTCGGGATGCCAGGCCACAGATTGGGAGATCTGGCCAATTTTGGAGTCTACGATCTGTGAGAAATAGCCGTGGCGGTAGAGGAGGCTTACGGCGAGTACAGGGATTTTGCAATCGGCAAAGCTCTTTAAGGTGTCTCCTGCCAAAACCCCGAGGCCTCCGCCATAACAGGGGATTTTTTCAGGTCCCTGAAACAGTTTCTTTATAAAGCCCTTGAGCCTGTAATCCATACTGTCGGTTCTCTCAAGATCCATAAGGCGACTCTTGATGGGATGGAACACATCCGGATCTGCTCCGATTTCCATGGATATATAGACTACAGAATTTTTATCGGCCCCGGTGAGGTTCTCCCAAACGGTATCGAAAGTTTTTTGGGAAACACCGAAAAAAGTACCGAATTGGTTTTTTGCCACCAGTTTGTGAAGATCCATGCTGCTGTATATGGGGCTCTTAGTCTGCATAATAGGATTGAAGTGATTTGGTGAAAGGTTTGGGGCCTTGCTGCACCAATGTGTGGTGCAGCTCTTGCTATGTTATTTAGTATGGCCGTGGTGGAACAATAGAACCATACCCTATTTAGAGATTTGGGGACTATTAATCAAGGAGAAAACAGTGTGGCTCAAAAACTTTTTCCACCTCCGAAAGCATATCACGGGGCGAGGGAAAACGGCTGGTTTTTTTTAATAAATAAAAGTAAAATAATAAAAGTTGATTTCGGACGTTTAGGAACTATTGTAAAAGCCATATCTGGTGAAGACCTATCCTACAGTTAAAAGGTGAAGCATGCTCTCTACTAAAAAGATTTTTCGTGGAACACTGCTATTGATGTTTGTTTTACTGTTGGCGTCCTGTGGCAGCAGAGACACGGATAAAACAGCCCTGCAAGCAGACTCTGACCCTGCCGCAATGGGGCAGGAAGAGTCATTGGAATCCCAGTCCATTGGGATTATGGAAGGGCGAACCACAGGGCCCATGCTGCCAATCTATTTCGCTTTTGACAGCTATTCCGTCTCTGCTGATCAAGTGCCCCGGATGAAGGTGAATGTCGACTACCTTAACGATCAGAGAGACGTGAAGATTCGTATCGAAGGAAACTGTGACCCCCGTGGAACCAGAGAGTATAATCTGGCCCTTGGGGAAAAACGCGCCCAGGTTGCCAAAAAATACCTCCTCAATATGGGGGTTGCTGCCAAGAGAATTTCTACTGTGAGCCTGGGAGAGGAGAAGATGCTCCTCAATGGTCATGATGAGTTATCCTGGGCTCAGAATCGTCGTGATGATTTTGTTGTCGAGTGATGCCTGACAGGCTTGCTCATGTAACAGCAAGTGGTATATTTTTTTAGGCAACTCTGTGAAAAAGCGATGTGGCAGAGTAGCCTGACACCTATTAATTCCTACAAACAGGAGAGAAGTTGATGTTGAAACGTATAGTGTTGGTTGTGGCTGTAGTGGTTCTTGCTGGTTTCACCCTGGAGAGTGGTACTGCCCGGGCTGAGGCGCAGAAGATTGGTGTTATGAATATACAGAAGGTTCTTCTTGAATCAAGTGCCGGCCGCAAGGCCAAAGGGGTCTTTGAGAAGAGAATGAAAGAGTTACAGGGTACCTTTAAGGGGAGTCAGGATAAGTTGATGGCCTTGCAGCAGGAGATTGAAAAGAAGAGTTCTGCCTGGAGTAAAGATAAGAAAGCCTCCAAGATTCGTGAGTTGCAGAAGGGACAGCGAGAGCTGCAGGTCAAGAGTGAAGATGCCAAAATGGAGCTGAAACAGCTTCAGGATAAGGAACTTGAGCCTATCTTGAAGATGTTGCAGACGGTTGTTGACAGTTATGGTCAGAAGAACGGCTATTCTGTTATTCTTGATTCCAAGGTTGCTGTGCTCTATGTTGATCCTGCCATTGATGTGAGTGATGCGGTCAAAAAAGAGTTGGATAAACGTTTGAAGTAAAATACGCAGAACCCCTTCGGGTTGTGCTTATTTCATAAACGATGCAGGAGACCGGAGTGTCTTTTGCATCGTTTTTTGTTGTTCTGGTTCGGAATGTGACATGGCATTCTGGGTGCTGCTTTCCACTTGAAGACTATGCAACCACTGGAATTTATAAAACATACTGCTAGGACGAACTGTGGCGATTGCGGATATGCTGCCTGTCTTGCCTTTGCCGCCGCCGTCACCAAGGGCGGAGAAGATCCGGGGAAATGTCCCCATGTGGATCTCGCCGGACTCGGTGATGAGTTTAGTTCCCGCAATCGGGGGCAGGACGGACTAGAAGGGGTGGCAAAGCTCCTCGATGAAAAAGATCTGGCACTGGTGGCGCACCTCAAAGAGAAGACCAGTTCCATCAATCTCAGTTTGGCCGCAGAAAGCATTGGTTGTACCTGGTCAGGGGCCCAAAAGGATAGTCTCCTCTTTTCTTTTTTGGGGCGTGAGGTGGAGTTGTCCCATGATACTGTGCGTATTGCTGGCAAGGAAGTGGAGGATCCCCGGGATCAGATCCTGCTCTATAACTATCTGCACTTCGGCGGAGGCCTGGAACCTCAGCAGGAATGGATCGGGATGGAATCGCTCCCCAACTCCATTTCCAAGGTTCGCACCCTCCGGGTCTACTGTGAAGAGCGGATAGCAGAGCATTTTAGTGGTAAAACAGCACAGTTGCTGGCCGCAGCTGATACGGTTGGTGCCCAGCATCAGGAGAACTCGGAGCAGAGCTGTAGTGCAGCCTTTTTTGTTCGGGCCCTGCCGCGACTGCCCCTTTTTGTACTGTTTTGGGATGAGGAAAAAGAGGAGGGCTTCCCGGCTAAGGTGAAAGTTCTCTTTGATGAAAAGGTAAATGATTTTTTAGATATTGAGTCCTTGGTCTTTCTGTGTGAACGAATGGCTGAGCATTGGGTAGAGTAAGAGAGATGAGATCTGAATTGCAAGAGCTGGTACGACAAATTAATGGCAGGAAAATTCTGGTAGTGGGCGATATCATCGTTGACCACTTTGTGTGGGGAACGGTGAATCGCATCTCCCCTGAGGCCCCGGTACCGGTGGTCAATGTCACCAAGGAAGAACTCCTTCTTGGTGGTGGAGCAAATGTCCTTCACAATATTTTTTCCCTTGGTGGTGAGGCCGTTTTATGCGGCATCATCGGTGATGATGAGATGGGGGGGCGTCTGAAGGATTTACTTCGTGATCTTGGTGCCTCAACGGATGGCCTGGTCAAGGGGAAACGACCCACCACAGTAAAGACCAGGGTGGTGGCGCAGGGACAGCAGGTGGTGCGTTTTGACAGGGAGCAGACCAGTGCCCCCTCCCAGGCAAGTATCAAGACTATGCTCGGTTTTCTTGATCGGCAGCTGGCAGACGTTGATGCTATTATTATCTCAGACTATTACAAAGGGGTGATTGGTAAGCCCCTTATGGAGCAGATTCTGTTGCGAGTGGCTCGGGTGGAGCAGGAGAGTGGCAGACGCATCCCCGTGGTCGTTGATCCTAAACCCAGCGAGCCGGAACGGTTTTACGGGGCATCCCTTATTACCCCTAATCATCTCGAGGCTGAAAAGATGTCCGGAATGAAGATCGATACCATTGAGGAGTTGCGCCGGGCTGCTGCTATCCTCCTTGACAAGACCAGTTGTCAGGCTGTACTGATCACCCGGGGGGAATCCGGCATGGCACTCCTTGAAAAGGGCAAAGAGCTAGTGGCTATTCCCACCACGGCCCGGGCAGTGTTTGATGTGACCGGGGCTGGTGATACCGTGATAGCCGCATTGGCCCTGGGACTTGCCGCAAAGGCCCCCTATGCAGATGCGGCAGCCCTTGCAAACATTGCAGCAGGGGTGGTTGTTGGAAAGATTGGCACAGCCACCGTCACCGCTGATGAGCTTTTGGCCGTGCTTCATGATGAAGAGAGTGTGGAGACTGTTTTTAGCAGTTGTTAAGGGGCGGTTCTGTAGTAAGGAGCGGTCGGGTGTGTCGGCCGTGTAATACAACAAGAAAGTGATTTTGATGCGCATCTGAACAGTTTCTGTGAGATGTCCATATAGAGGAATAATATATGTCCAGTAAGAGTATGACAGGCTTTGGCAGGGGTGAGGAGGAGGCCGGCGGTCGGCAGTGGGTTGCTGAAATCCGTTGTGTCAACCACCGCTACCTCGATCTGAAGATCAAACTGCCCAAGGGCTATGCTGGCCTTGAAGAAAAGATTAGAAAGATGGTCGCTGAAACCATGCAACGGGGCAGGGTGGATCTGGCCCTCAGCGTGAGCGGGGATTTTTCTGATCTTCAAAAGATTGAGATCAATCAAAGCCTTGCCGTGACCTACCATGGTGCCTTAACCGAGCTTGCCAAGACCCTTGAGTTGCCGGATGACAGTACCCCCTCCCAGCTTGCCTCCTATCCGGATGTTCTGGTGCTGAGGCAGCGGGAAGAAAATCTGGATGAGGTGTGGTCCGCCATGCAATCGGCCCTGCAAAAGGCCATTGCTACCTGTGATACTATGCGCCTGCGCGAAGGAGAGGCCATGGCCGATGACCTGCGGCAGCGTCTCCAGAACTTTTCGGCAGTAGTTACTGAAATTGGAGGGAGCATCCCGGAACTGCTACGGAGTCGTGAGGAGAGTCTTGGAGAGCGGCTTCAGAAGCTGTTGGACAGGGTGCAGCTTGATCCCCAGCGGTTGGCCCAGGAAGTGGCCATCCTGGCCGACAAGACCGATGTTACCGAAGAGATCGTTCGGCTGGAGAGTCATATCAATCAGTTTAGGGCCTTTCTCGATTCTGATGAGGCTACCGGTCGTAAGATAGACTTTCTCCTCCAGGAGTTTCTGCGTGAGGTCAATACCATGGCCTCGAAGATCAATGATGCGGATATTGCCCACCTCACCGTAAATCTCAAGGCCGAACTTGAGAAGATGCGGGAGCAGGTACAAAATCTTGAGTAGATATTCGTTCTAACGGGAACAGGGGGAGAGATGCAGCTTATTAATGTGGGATTTGGCAATACGGTGATGGTGGATCGTATTATAGCCGTTATCAATACCGGCTCGTCCCCTGCACGAAAGCTCAAAGAGCTTGCAAAAGAGGGGAATAGATTGATTGATGTCACCGAAGGGCGGCGCACCCGTTCTATCCTGGTGATGGATTCCAACCATGTGGTTCTCTCCTCCATTCAGTCCGACACCATCAGCCAGCGTCTGGCATCTTTGCAGCTAGCCCCCCACCTAAACGATTCCAATGAAGAGAACAGGAGTTAAAATGACAAGTAGCGGCCAGCTCTTTATACTCTCAGCACCGTCAGGGGCCGGGAAAACAACCATTTTAAAAGAGGTGATGGCGGATCTGGAGCGCCTCACCTTCTCCGTCTCCCATACCACCCGGCAGCCCCGGAAAAATGAGCAGGACGGGGTGGATTATCACTTTGTCTCCGTGGATCTCTTTAAGGAAATGTGTAATAGGGGGAGTTTCCTGGAATGGGCGGAAGTGCATGGTAACTACTATGGCACCAGCCGTTCTGCGGTACAGCAGCAGCTTGAGCAGGGCTTGGACGTGATCCTTGATATTGATATCCAGGGGGCGGCAATTATTGCTGACGATCCCTCCGTTCACGCCGTGACAATCTTTGTGGCACCCCCTACTGTGGCAGAGCTTGAGAGGCGGCTTCGGGGGCGGGGAACTGATAGTGATGACACCATAGCCGTACGTCTTGGCAATGCGGCTAAAGAGATGGCCGCTGCTGACAAATATGACTATCTGGTGATAAATGATGTGCTTGAAGAGGCGGTAATGACCTTAAAGTCAGTAATTATCGCCGAACGGAGCCGTGGGCACCGTCTGCTCTCGGGGGCAGCAATAGATTTAAAGGGTGAGAGATGAAAAATGGCAAGGATTCACACAAGGGAAATGAACGCAAGATTCGGGTCAGTGAAGACCTCCTGTGGGGCATTCACCCCATTACTGAGGCTTTGGAACAGGAGGCTGAACGATTCAGTGAACTCTTTATCGTAAAAGACAGAAAGGGCGGTAAGAGGGAGGAGATCATTGAGAAGGCACGAGCTGCCGGAATAAAGATGAACTTTGTCTCGGCCTTGCGTCTGGTGGGGGAAGATGCATCCCAGGTCAGGCACCAGGGGGTGCTTGCCCGCATGTCTCAAGCCAGCCTGATGCCCTTTGATGATATGCTGGATAAGTTTCGCTCTCTTGTGGAACAGGGCAAAAATCCCCGGCTTATTGCCATGGATACCTTGCAAGATCCCCACAATATCGGGGCCATTATCCGTTCTGCCCACGCCGCTGGCGTGGATGGGGTTCTGGTTACCCGGGAACGTTCAGCACCCATCGGGGGCACGGCTGCCAAGTCGGCTGCTGGTGCTATGTCCCATATGGATATCTGTCAGGTCACCAACCTCAGCCAGTCCCTGCAGGCCCTAAAGGAGGCCGGGGCCTGGATCTTTGGGGCCATTAAGGATGCCGAGGCCCAATCCCTCTATCAAACCGATCTTGTCCTGCCCGCATGTATTGTGGTTGGCAGTGAAGGCAGTGGCGTGCGCCCCCTGGTTCGGAAACAGTGTGATGTGCTGCTCTCCATTCCCATGGAAGGACAGCTGGATTCCTTGAACAGCTCCGTTGCCGCAGGAGTTATCCTGTTTGAGATGCTGCGTCAGCGCCAGGCTGCCTGAACCTTTTTCACTTATCCCCCCCTTCCTCACCTATTCGACAATAGTGTCGTTCCCTGGCTATTGTCGAATAGTATTGTGCAAGTTTCCCCCCTTCTACTGCACATCCTTTATGAAGGTAAACGTGTAGCGGAAGGTTTTGGGATTCAGCCAGTCCAGGGTCTTATTGCCCACCTGAGCCATGGGATAGCCGAATGTGTTAAAGGGCGCTCCATGTTGTGGTGGATTCATGGTGAGATCACGGCCCATGGCCAGTTTGACCCGGTACTGATCCCATCCTCCCCAGAAGTATTCCCGGTAGTATTCTGTCTTCTTGTCGTTGAGGGTCAGGTTTTCTTTGAGCATCATCTTCAGGACATCGGCCGGATCCACTGGTACCCAGTCGTAGCCAGGCAGGTAGAATTCGGCCCAGCAGTGTTGGAAGGTGGTTGTATCCTGACCATTACTCTTCCCTTGGCGCAGTCCGAAGACCTCACGGGCAGGAACCCCTGCCGCCCGGCACAGGGCAATAAAAACCGAGTGGATGTCGGTACATTTTCCACCCTGTTTTACCAGTAGCAGGCACACATTACCCGATCCGCAGCCGGGAGTCTTGGGATCACGGTACATATTTTCGCAAATCCAGTCATAGATAGCTCGGGCCTTGGCCAGCACCCCTGTTTTACCCGCTGTAATCTTATCTGCCAGAACCTTGACCTCGCCATCGATTGGCCCCATGGAGGTGGGAGCCAGGTAGAGGGCGTAGTCAGCTGGATCCCAGGGTGTCTCAACTTTGGGAAAGTTACGGCGTTTGACCTCTTTTCGGGTCACATGAAAGGAGAAGCTCAATGTTCTGTCCTTTATCCCTTTGTTCCACTTGGCATAGAGGATGGGAGTTGAGTAGAGCTGGTCACTGTAGATTGCCGATTCCTGGTAATTGCCCTTGGTTTCAATCCGTGTGATGAGTTGATCCCGATCTGAGAGGGGATAGGGAATCCAGAGCTGTGTCTCCTGGCTGGAGTCCTGTTGCGAGAGGTCAAATTCCATACGAATGGTACCGCTGCTGCTCTCCGCTGTGTTCGCCCACAGTGACACGGGTAGTATAAGGCAGAGGAAAGCTGTAATGAGATATGTGATCCGGTGCATATGTGTTGTTCCAATGTAGAGAGTTAAAGTGCGTTGAATTGTAAAAAAGCTACGCAGGGAAGATATATTGCCATGGCATATAATGCAAATAGGAAAAAACGATAGTTGTGGCGCTTGCTATCGTTATGGGGATCCTGCTGGAGTGGGTCCTTAGAGAGGATGTTCTATGGATCGTATCAATGATCAGAAACTTAAACTGGCTGATATCCCACCGTAAACGAGTTCCGCGTTACTGTTATAGGTGCGTTGCTACTGGAGAGTAATTTTCTGGTTTCTCGCTTGTCTCTGCTTCCCTGCCATCTTTGGCCATGGTAGTTGAGATGAAGTAGTGGAATAATAGGTAGGAAAGGAACAGTACGATACAGAATTGTAAGAGGTTCTTTTTCATGGAACCTTTTCTGTTTTACTGTGTAGTTTGTTTGTTTTCGATGGTGGTACTATTGTGGAAGCTGGATGCCTGTTGCCAGACATCCAGCTTTTGGGGGGAATGATTACAGCTTAAAACCACCCACCATATCTCTCAGTCTCTCCGCCGTTTCAGAAAGCTCAGAGGCACTGCTCTGAACCTCACCGCTGGAGGCGGAAATCTCAGAAGAGGCATGACTGGTGAGAGTGATCTCCTCAGCAATCTGGGTGGATACTGTAGAGCTCTGAGCCACATTTTCGTTCACTTCGCTAAGGCCCATGGCAGCTTGGGCCACGTTATTGGCAATCTCATCTGTGGCGGCTGTCTGCTCGTTTACGGCCCCGGTGATGCTGTTGACCGTATCGTTGACGTTGTTGATAACTGCGGTGATGCGTTCAATCTGGGTCACAGTTTCCGAGGTGGAGCTCTGAATGTCATCGATCTGAGACTTGATCTGCCCCGTGGCATCGGCTGTTTGCTTGGCAAGCTCTTTAATTTCGTTGGCAACCACAGCAAAGCCCTTTCCTGCCTCTCCTGCCCGTGCCGCTTCAATGGTTGCATTGAGGGCAAGGAGATTAGTCTGCCCTGAGATATCGGTGATCACC
>CAYWMZ010000013.1:0-13894 GCA_964459485.1 uncultured Desulfocapsa sp.
ATGGCCCTTCCCCATCACAACACCATAGAAATTGGTGGAATACACATCGGCCTCTGCCATGGTGCCGGAGCCAGACACAACATTGAAGAACGCATGTGGGAGCTCTTCCCCACATGCGATTGCATTGTCTACGGCCACACTCATATTGCAGTAAATCACCAGGTAGCCCAAACCCTCTTTATCAATCCCGGCTCCTTTGCCTCCACCGGACGCTATGGTGCCCCAGGCAGTTATGCCATTCTCGACATTGACGATGATGGATTTCGGGCAAGCCTGTACCAGCTCAATGGAGCCTCAATATGAAATCCCTTATGGCACCTTGGCGCATGGAACATGTGCAGGGATGCGCAACTAAACCCTGCGGCTGTCTCTTTGAACCTCCAGGGACAGCCTCCTGCGACAAAGAGGCCCTGCTTCTGTTCAGAAACGACCATGGCGTGATCCTACTCAACCGTTTCCCTTACACCAATGGACATCTACTAATTGCACCAAATAGGCATATTGGATGCATTACAGACTTAACCAGCGAAGAGCAGGGTTACCTGATGACCATGATAAGTAATGCTACCCAAATCCTTCGAGAGACTCTAAAGCCCGATGGATTTAATGTGGGATGCAATCTAGGAGAGGTTGCGGGAGCAGGAATTGCCGACCATCTCCACTTTCATATTGTGCCCCGCTGGGAGCATGATCATAATTTCATGACGGTTTTGGCAGATGTCCGCTCCATTCCTGAACACCTTCTTGCAACATACGATAAACTCCTGCCCTCATTTCAAGATCTCCTTTCCACTAATCAAACGCCATGACGAAAGCACCCAAAATAACCCCCATGCTTCAGCAGTACCTGCACATCAAGGAAGAACATCCCGACACCATCCTCTTTTACCGCATGGGAGATTTTTACGAGATGTTTTTTGATGATGCCAAGGTCGCCTCAAAGATTCTCGGTATCACCCTCACCTCCAGGAATAATAAGAATCCTGAAAATGCGGTACCCATGTGCGGCATCCCCTACCACGCAGCAAGCAACTACCTTGCCAAACTTGTAAAGGCCGGACGTAGGGTAGCCATCTGCGAACAGACCGAAGTACCCAGTGAAGCCAAAGGCCTTGTGCATCGTGAGGTGGTCAGAGTGGTCTCCCCTGGTGTGATCACTGAAGAGGGACTTCTCGACGATAAGGACAACCTCTACGTGGCCGCACTCAGCGTAAAAAAGCGTGGAGAGGAGAGCCTCTACGGCATCAGTTTCCTTGATCTCTCCACCGGTTCCTTTCTCCTTGGAGAGTTTATTGAATCCATAGACGAGTATGACAACATCCTAGATCAGCTAACCCGAATGACCCCTGCCGAATTGCTGCTTAGTGAGGACGATGAGGAACAGCTCAATGAGCTTATGGCTACCGCCACCACGCTTCTTCCCGGGCTCTGCATCACCCGTCGGCCCTCGACCCTATTCCATTTCAGGAGCTGCGAAGAGCTCCTCATAGAACATTTCCAGGTGACCAGCCTAGCCGGATTTGGCTGTAATGGCTATAGCCAGGGAATTGTGGCCGCAGGTGTTCTTCTCGACTACATTATTGAATGTCAGAAGAGTGATGTAGGCCACATCGAAAAGCTTAGCCCCATTGACCTCGACAGTATTCTTCAGATTGATGACTCCTCACGGCGCAACCTGGAACTTACCCTCACCATTATTGGTTCCAAACGCGAAGGCTCCCTTCTTTCTGTTCTCGATCATAGCTGTACTCCTATGGGGGCCAGAATGGTGAAACAGGAGATTCTCTTTCCCCTGCGCAACCTCTCGCGTATCCAAGGAAGACTCGACGGTGTGAAATTTCTCCACAGCCATGCCACAATCCGTTCCCAATTCCGAGAACTGCTCACTGCTATTTACGATGTGGAGCGACTTAACAGCAGGATGGTTCTGGGGAATGCCAATGGACGCGACATGCTGGCCCTCAAACAATCTCTGGCCAAGCTTCCTGAAATAAAAGAACTTCTTCTGCAATGCACCAGTGATCGCATTCTTCGTTTAGGCCAGGATCTTGATCCTTTGAGTGATCTGCATCTGCTTCTCCAGGAAACAATCAACGAAGAGGCCCCGGTCACCCTGCGTGACGGACGTCTCATCAAACAGGGTTACAACGAGGAACTCGACGAACTGGTTCACATACAACGCCACGGCAAACAGCTTATCCTCGACCTTGAGGCCCAGGAACGAAAAGCCACTGGTATCGCCAAACTCAAAGTTGGCTTCAATAAGGTCTTTGGCTATTTTATAGAGGTAAGCAGGCTCCAATCTGCCAATGTTCCCGAAACCTACATCCGCAAGCAGACACTGGTCAATGCTGAACGCTTTATCACTCCTGAGTTAAAGGAATTTGAATCCAAGGTATTAGGGGCTCAGGAACGACGACTGGAACTTGAGTATCAACTCTTCACCCAGGTACGGAGCAAGATTGCCGATGCCAGTTCACGAATTCTGAAGTGTGGAGCGCTGCTGGCCAGGATAGACTTCCTGGTCTGTCTGGCCGAGGTGGCACATCTCCACCGCTACCATTGCCCAGTTGTCAACGATGGGGAGGTCATTGATATCAAGGAGGGTAGACATCCTGTAATCGAACGATCCCTCGCCAGTGGCAAATTCGTTCCCAATGATATTCATCTCGACCAGGAGGCCGAGGAGGTGCTTATCATCACCGGCCCCAATATGGCCGGAAAATCCACCATCCTTCGCCAAACCGCACTTATCGTCCTCATGGCCCAGATGGGGTCATTTGTCCCGGCAGAGCAGGCCACCATAGGAATAGTTGACCGTATTTTTACCCGGGTTGGAGCCATGGATGATCTACGTCGTGGTCAGTCTACCTTTATGGTCGAGATGAATGAAACTGCCAATATCCTCAACAATGCAACTGAGAAAAGCCTGGTAATACTGGACGAAATTGGCCGGGGCACTTCAACCTTTGATGGGCTTGCAATCGCCTGGGCAGTGGCCGAAGATCTGGTACAGAAAAACAACAAAGGAGTCAAGACCCTCTTTGCCACGCATTACCACGAACTCACAGACCTTGCCAAAACTGAAGACCGGGTTCACAACTACTCCATAGCCGTGCGGGAGTGGAATGAAACTATAATATTTCTTCACAAACTCGTGAAAGGCGGTACCAACCGTTCCTATGGTATTCAGGTCGCAGGACTTGCCGGTGTCCCGGAACGTGTTGTGCAGCGTGCCGGTGAAATTCTTAAAAATATCGAAGGAGGAGAGTTTGGCCTGGATGGCATGCCAAGCATAGCCAGGGGCAACTCTTCAAAGAAGCGGCCCAAGAGAGTTCATCCCAACCAACTCCCCCTCTTTCCCCGGTCCCCAAACGATCCCCTGCGTCAGACCCTCCAAGGGCTTAACGTCGATGAGCTCAGCCCGCGGCAGGCACTAGACGTGCTCTATGATCTGATGAAGCAACTGAATTAACAACCACCTTCTGACAAAGGTCTGGCCATGTTTATCCCCGGAAACATTAGGGACTTGCTTCGGTTTTCTTTTGCCTTCCCCCCCTCTTTTGGGTATACTTCTGCTAAAAGCGGATAAGCCGTCTCTTACAGTTGCAGCATGCTGAAACGTATACGTTTTCATCATTTCGCTACCCACCAGTCAACAAGGTGTAATGATTAGATCTTTCCCCACTGCACTCCTCTTACTGATCCTCAGCCTCTTCTTCTGTGCCGGACTAGCGGCGGCAGAAGATATCGCAGATCACACCCAGAATTATGTCAGCTTCGAAAAACGCTACCAGCAGGCAAAATTTTACTATAACGAATTACAGACTAATAAATCACTCGGCAAAAACCGTGACAACTGGCTTAACGGTGCCAGGAATTTTCGAAAAATATACCTCTCAGGGCCTAAGTCCAATTATGCTGCGCCAAGTCTCTACATGCTTGGACGACTCTATGCCAAGGTGTATAGCCGTTTTGACAATGATCTTGATCTTCAGGAATCCCTTTCCTACTACCGCGATGTCTCCGAACTCTTTCCAAAAAACAGCCTCAGCGATGATGCCCTGTATGCACTAGGCAATCTCTATCTCAATAAATTAAAAGACCCTCAGAAGGCCGCAATCAACTACACCCGCATTATAGCTGATTACAAAAATGGAGATATGTATGCCCATGCCTCTGATCGTCTCAAGGCACTCTCGAAGGAACATAACATTCCGCTCCCAGATGCCATGCTGCAACACAGCTATCTTGAAAACCTTAATAATGTGCTCCCTGTCAAATACTGGTCTTCAAATGATTATACCCGTGTTGTCATAAAGGCCTCGGGCCCGGTGCGCTACCGTGAACGCCTCCTTGAAAAAGACGGCAACAAACCAAGACGCCTCTATATCGATTTTCAAAAATCCTATATAGACCCTAAATATCGATCCCCTGTTCCCATTGAGGACGGGCTTTTAAAACAGATTAGAACCGGACAATTTACTCCGGAAGTTGTGCGAGTTGTTCTCGATATTGAGTCAATCTCTGACTATAAAATTTTCAGCCTTCCTGACCCCTTCCGGGTGGTAATTGACGTTCGAGGTGAATCAAAACAACCTCCCCAGCTTGTAATTAATTCAAGTCCTGCCCCGGCTGTGCTTCCGAAGCCGGTATTGGCCCCAAAAGAAAAAAGTTTTCAGCCGAATACTGCCCCCCCATATGTTGCCCCTCAGGAAGATACAGTTTTTATGGTCCTTGAGGACTTCAAAAAGAATCAATCAAATAGTCACCACCCTCCCTCCACTGCTGCAATTCAAGATGAAGTGACATCTGAGATGGCCGCAATTGAGATATCCCTAGCCCAGCAGCTTGGATTAGGGGTGAGGAAAATTGTTATAGATCCAGGACATGGTGGCAAAGATCCGGGTGCATCGGCCTTTGGCCTGAAGGAGAAAGATATTGTCCTCAATATTGCCAAGAAACTTGCCCCTATTCTTGCTAAACAGACTGGTGCGGAGGTTATCCTGACCAGGGATAGTGATGTCTTCATCCCACTGGAAGAACGTACCGCAATTGCAAATACCCAAGATGCAGATCTCTTTATCTCCCTCCACATAAATGCCCATCCTTCACCGAAGGTACACGGACTTGAGACCTATTACCTCAATCTCTCCACCAATGCCGAAGCAATGCGCGTAGCAGCCTTTGAAAACGCAACATCGACCCATCAGATGAGTGATCTACAGGATATCTTGTCAGATATTATGAAAAATTCGAAGATCACCGAATCTTCACGCCTTGCAGGGTTCGTCCATAACTCCCTCAGCAAAGACATGGAAGGGGCCCAGAAATCATCCTTTAAAAATCTAGGTGTCAAACAGGCTCCATTCTATGTGCTTATTGGTGCTGAAATGCCTGCCATACTTGTGGAAATCGCCTTTATCACCAATAAAATGGATTCCAAAAATCTTAACTCCGAGAAATTTCTCAGTTCTGTTGCTGACGATATTGTCCTTGGAGTACAAAGCTATATTCATTCTACTACCGCAAGTCTCCAAACCATAAAAAAAGGCTCCATTCAATAAAGAACGGAACCTTTTTTGTATCTGGTTACCACTAATGCTCAGCTTAACCACTTTAGGAAAGGAGCTGTTCGTGTCCATTATTTGGGAATCTGCGGCCTGGACGACCGTAGCAGAGCCCCCACGGATGGGTCTATGGCGACCCATATAATGAACACGGAATAGCTCCGGGTTAGCAAAGCTGAGTTTCGATTGTAATCAGATTTTTGCAAGCAAATGAATATATGATGCTAAGGCTGTCTCGCAACCTCTCACAAAGCCTTCTTTACCAATCTATCTGATCACAGAGAAACTCTCTATCTTCCTTAAGATCCTTTCCTTTAAGGTAAAGTTCAATGGATTCAGCTGCAACTTTTCCCTGGTATACTGCCTTTGCAGCGGTCTGAGGCCCTAAAACATTATCACCTCCGGCAAACATATATTCAAGGGAAGTCTGAAGGGTTCGGGCATCAGTATTATAAGTTCCCCAGGACATGAGATCGACATCAATGCCAGTGTCTGCTGTATGATCAACATTCTGACTAATTGCGGGAATAATTGAGTCCGCAGCGATCATAAAATTGGATCCCTCCTGAATTACCGGGCGGCATCGCCCCGAGTTATCAGGCTCACCAAGTTCCATGCGTACACATTCAACCTGGGTAAGTTTGCCATTCTCAGAGTGTATTTTAATGGGCGCTGCCAGAAACTCGATACGAACCCCTTCTTCCTCTAAATGATGCACCTCGGTCACTGATGCTGGCATTTCGTGCCGACCTCGACGATAGAGAATAAAGACATCTTCAGAGCCATAACGAAGTGCAGTCCTGGCGACATCAATAGCAACGTTACCGCCACCAACAACAACAACTTTTTTTCCAATATCGAGGTCTTCGCCAAGGTTAATACGTCGCAGATAATCAACACCGTGCATTACCCCTTCGGTAGTCTCTTCATCATCAAGTCCGAGTTTACGACTGGCATGGGCTCCTACACCGTTAAATATGGCATCAAATCCTTCATTTCGTAGATCCTCTATGGTCTTATCCCGACCAATAACCACATCATGTTTAAGGGTCACGCCACAGCTCTTTAAGGCTTCAAACTCGGCGTTAATGATATCACGGGGCAAGCGAAATGCTGGAATACCAACAGCTAGCATACCACCGTAAACCGGGAGTGACTCAAAGATGGTGCAAGGGATACCCTTGTGGGAAAGATGGTAGGCAACGGTCATTCCAGCTGGCCCGGATCCAATAATGGCCACCTTCTTTTTCCCTGGAATTGCACATTCTGTGTGGATACTCTTCTTATTGCTCACCATCCAGTCAACCAGAAATCGCTCTAGCATTCCAATGGAAACAGATTGACCTTTTCCTTTTCCGCGAACACATGAGCCCTCACACTGAAACTCATGGGGACAAACTCTAGAGCAGACAGCAGGCAGTGATGAAGTTTCACGCACCTTCCAGTAGGCCTCTTCGAATTTCTTCTCACGCAGGAGTTTAATAAAGCCCGGGATATCATTATGGATGGGACAGCCCTTACGACAAGAAGGTTTTTTACACTGTAGACACCTCTCTGCCTCAAGAAGTGCCGTCATCTCACCAAAACCTTCAACAATCTCATCGAAATTTTTGACCCGTTCCTCTGGAGTCATTTCCACAGGCATCTGCCTGGCTATGGCCATACGCTCTTTCGCTTTCATAACTTACCTCAAAAGAATGAATCGTAAATATCAAATAAAGTGATACAAAAACCTAAAAAAAAAAGGTCGTCCATAACGGACGACCTTTTAATGCTACTCTATATTACCAGATCAGGCAATCTTCGATGCTTTGATTCGTGCCAATGCGCGTTGCAGAGCAGCTTCTGCCCTGGTCTGATTAAATGCATCGTCATGAGCCGCGGCCTGAGCGAGGCGTTTTTGTGCACGCTCTTTGGCCTTCATCGCTCTATCCACATTAATTTCACTTCCAAACTCGGCACTTTCGACAAGAAAGGTGATCTTATTATTAGAGACTTCAGAAAAGCCGCCACTAATCATAAGATTCTTTCTATCTTTTCCCTGCTCATAGGTCAGGAGTCCGATCTTGATTGTGGAAAGGAATGGAGCATGATTGGCCAACACACCAAAGTCACCGCCATAACCGGGTGCATTAACGATATCAACATCCTCGTTAACCACAGCACCAGCTGGAGTTACCACTTCTAAATGTATTTGTTGTGCCATTATATTTCCTCGTATTAGTGCGGTTTAGCTTATGCCTTCTCTTTAGCTTCTTTCTCAAGAGCTTCAGCAATGGAACCAACCATATATACTGAGTTTTCAGAAAGGTCATCATGCTTACCTTCAAGGATTTCCTTGAAACCTGCAACGGTGTCCTCAACTGCTACGAACTTACCAGGCATTCCGGTGAAAACCTCAGCCACTGTAAAGGGCTGAGAGAGGAAACGCTGAATCTTACGAGCACGACCAACAAGGATCTGATCCTCTTCAGAGAGCTCATCCATACCAAGAATAGCAATGATATCCTGAAGATCTTTATACTTCTGTAGCGAAATCTGAACTCCACGGGCAACATCATAGTGCTCCTGACCAACAACATTGGGATCAAGGATACGAGATGTTGAATCAAGCGGATCAACAGCAGGATAGATACCAAGCTCTGCAATCTGCCGAGAAAGTACAACGGTACCGTCAAGATGGGCAAATGTGGTAGCTGGAGCAGGATCGGTGAGATCATCTGCCGGTACATATACACACTGTACAGCAGTAATGGAACCCTTGTTTGTTGAAGTAATACGCTCCTGAAGACCACCAAGATCTGTAGCCAGTGTGGGCTGATAACCAACGGCAGATGGGATACGTCCAAGAAGGGCGGAAACCTCAGAGCCAGCCTGAGTGAAACGGAAGATGTTATCAACAAAGAACAGAACGTCCTGTCCCTCTTCGTCACGGAAGTACTCAGCGGCTGTAAGACCGGTAAGTGCTACACGAGAACGTGCTCCTGGAGGCTCTGTCATCTGACCATAAACCAGAGCAGCCTTAGGAAGTACCCCAGACTCTTTCATTTCGTTGTAAAGATCGTTTCCTTCACGAGTACGCTCACCAACACCACAGAATACAGAAATACCACCATGATGCATGGCGATATTGTTAACCATCTCCATCATAATAACGGTCTTACCACAACCGGCACCACCGAACAGTCCCATTTTTCCACCCATGGGAAATGGAACCAGGAGATCGATAACTTTAATACCAGTGGCAAGGACACGAACCTCAGTATCCAAGTCGGTAAACTTGGGAGCGTCACGATGGATGGGCATTTTTTTATCAGATTTGATCTCTCCCATTCCATCAACGGGGCGTCCAACCACATTCATGATGCGGCCAAGAGCAGACTCACCAACTGGAATGGTGATGGGCAGCTCAGAGTCACGGGCTTCCATACCACGAACCAAACCATCTGTTGCATCCATGGCAATACAGCGAACTGCATTGTCACCAAGATGCTGGGCAACTTCAATTACCAGGTTATCAGTAACGTCATTGATTCCGGGGTTGCTTACAAAAAGCGCATCCAAAATTCTTGGTAGTTTACCAGCTTCGAACTCGACATCAACAACGGGTCCAATTACTCGTGTTATTTTTCCTACGTTTTGATCACTCATCGGGATAGCTCCCTCCTCAAAGTATTAAAAAAGAAAATTTGCGTACGGTTGTTATCCCTTCAGGGCTTCGGCACCACCAACGATATCCATCAGTTCACCGGTAACTGCTGCCTGCCTTGCCTTATTGTAGACAAGGGTGAGGTCGCTAACAATATCCTTACATGCATTGGTTGCATTATCCATGGCGGTCATTCGGGCGGCATGCTCGG
This sequence comes from uncultured Desulfocapsa sp., assembly GCA_964459485.1. Lineage (GTDB taxonomy): Bacteria > Desulfobacterota > Desulfobulbia > Desulfobulbales > Desulfocapsaceae > Desulfocapsa. The sequence goes on from CAYWMZ010000013.1 coordinate 9,431, forward strand.
ATGCGCCGACCTGGAGCATTGCATTATATATAATTACATTAAGATATAAGGGCTGCATCACATCCATGATCTCTTCGGTTGAAGGCTCATAGATGTAATCACCACTTATCACGGAGGCAGCTTCTGTATCACCCTCAATGGGGGTAATGGGAAGCATATCCTGGGCAACCGGTCTCTGAACGGCAACGGACTTAAAATGACCGTAGATTACCTCAACCTTATCGCTATTGCCGTTTAGGAAGTTAGTAGCCACTTCCTGGGCAATTTCACGGGCATTGAACATCTGAAAATCAGACATGATGTCAATAAACTGGGTACGAACATTTCCAGTTTTCTTGAGGATCTGGTGGGCCTTTTTTCCAACACAGACGATGCTGACATTCTTGCCTTCAGCCTCGTACTCACGGAGTTTTCTTGCCGCAAGCTTTATGATGTTGGAGTTAAAGGAACCACAGAGTCCACGGTCTGATGTGACAACCACCAACTCAACATTCTTTACCTCACGTACTTCCATAAGGGGGAATGCATCGGTGTTACCGCCACCAGAAAGGTTGGACATGGCCTCATTGAACTTTCCAGCATAGGGCCGGAAATTTTCCATCTTCTCCTGGGCACCACGGAGTTTAGCCGAGGCGACCATGTTCATGGCCGATGTGATCTGTGATGTCTTTTTGACACCTGCGATCTTATCTTGAACGTCTTTTAAACTTGGCATATCAAGCGTTCTCCTCTATTATTTGAGACCCTTGGTTGCCTTAAAGGTATCACCAAATGCATCAAGTGCTTTATTCAGTTTGGCCTTAATGGCATCAGTGAACTCTTCCTGCTCTTTCAGATCTGCAAAGATAGAGGCATCATTTGACTCAATGTAGCTGTACATCTCGTTCTCATAATCCCTCATGGTATCGATTGGCAGAGAATCAAGATAGCCATTGGCACCTGCATAGAGGATAGTGACCTGTTTTTCCATTGACAGCGGTGCATACTGAGGCTGTTTCAGGATTTCAACCAGACGCTCACCACGGGTAAGCTGGGCCTGAGTTGCGGCATCAAGATCTGATCCAAACGCTGCAAAGGCTGCAAGCTCACGAAACTGGGCAAGGTCAAGACGAAGGGTACCGGCAACCTGTTTCATGGCTTTTACCTGAGCGGCACCACCAACACGGGATACGGAAAGTCCAACATTAATGGCCGGGCGAACACCAGAGAAGAACAGGTTGGGCTCAAGATACACCTGACCATCAGTAATAGAAATAACGTTTGTGGGAATAAAGGCAGAAACGTCACCAGCCTGAGTCTCAATAATGGGCAGCGCAGTGAGTGATCCTGCACCAAGCTCGTCACTTACCTTGGAAGAACGCTCAAGGAGACGGGAATGGTTAAAGAAAATATCACCAGGATATGCCTCACGACCAGGTGGACGACGAAGAAGAAGTGCAGACTCTCGATAGGCAACGGCCTGTTTCGAGAGATCATCATAAACAATCAGTGCGTGCTGGCCGTTGTCACGGAAATACTCACCCATGGAGGTTCCGGCAAATGGTGCAATGTACTGCATTGGAGCAGGATCAGAGGCGCAGGCAGCAACCACTGTGGTGTACTCCATGGCACCATGTTTTCTCAGTGCTTCAACAACCAATGCTACGGTTGATTTTTTCTGACCAACAGCCACATAGATACAATGGACATCGGTTTCTTTCTGAGCGATGATGGCATCAACACAGAGAGCAGTTTTACCAATCTGGCGATCGCCAATAATAAGCTCACGCTGGCCACGTCCAACGGGGGTCATGGCATCAACTGCCTTGGCACCTGTGTAACATGGCTCATGAACACCCTTACGGGCAATAACACCAGGAGCCACAACTTCGATCTTGGAAGAGAGCTTGGCGTTGATATCACCCTGACCATCAATGGGAAATCCAATACCATCAACAACACGACCTTCCATCTCAGGGCCAACTGGAACCTCAGCAATCTTTCCGGTACGTTTTACAAGGTCACCCTCTTTAATTCCGGTAACAGAACCAAGGACGGCACAACCTACGTTGTCTTCCTCAAGGTTGAGAGCAAGTCCCATGATACCACCAGGAAACTCAAGAAGCTCCATGGCCATACAGTTCTGGACACCGTAAACGCGTGCAATACCATCACCAACGGAGATGACGGTACCGGTCTCATTGAGGTCAATACTGGTTTCGTACTCACCAATCTGATCTTTTATAATCTGACTGATTTCTTCGGCTTTGATTTGCATTTCTACTCTCTCCCCTTAATGGAATCTTTTAAACTTGCAAGTTGTGTTCTGATACTTCCGTCCAATTCTAGATCGCCAACCTTGGCAATGATACCGCCAATAATTGATGGATCAACACTGGTTGTCAGTTCCACCGTCTTGCCAGTAAGCTTTTCTAATGTTGCCTGCACTTTGGCCTGCAATTTGTCACTCATTTTTACTGCTGAGACAACGCTGCCATGGCTGACATTTTTTTCTTCGTCAACCATAATCTGAAATTCTTCCGCAATGTCTGGAAGAACATCAGCACGTTTTTTCTCCACCAGCAGGTTGAGAAAATTGCCCATAATTTTATCAACACCCATGGAAGCAACTATTCCTTCCATTACCTTTTCGCGAATATCCATCGGATAGAGGGGGTTTGTGAGGGCATCTGCCAGTCCGACATCGGAGGCAAACACACCATTCAAACCCTGCAGGGCATCATTATACTCATCGAAATTGCCATTTTCTTTGCAGATGGCAAAGAGAGCCTTAGCATATCGTCTTGCTAGAATAATCTGTTTCACTGGACGGCTCCCACTTTGGCTAAGTAATCTTCGACAATCTTGACCTGATCGTCAGCTGTCAGATTCTTAATGATTAACTCTTCGGCCAGCACTGCAGCCTGCTCGGTGACTTCAACTTTCAGCGAACGTTTTGCTGCAGTAACTTCGTTGGCAATAACCATCTCGGCGGAACGTTTAATATCCTCTGCCGACCTCTCAGCAGCTTCGAGGATACGAACCTTCTCAATCTCAGCCTGAGCAACGGCCTTCTCAACAATGGTACCGACATCCTTTTCAACCGATTCCAGTTTTGCAGAAAATTCTTTATAGGCCTTTTCGGCGGCAACTTTCTTGGCCTCAAGGTCCTCCAGATCAATTCGAATCTGTTTGCGTCTATCACCCAAGGCATTGGCAATGGGTTTTGCTCCGTATTTTATCAGAATAATCATCAGGACGATAAAGTTCATCACCCTGAATCCAAAATCTTTTAACTTAGCGGGCGAAAGGCTGTCTCTCTTTTCGCCATGCGAACCTTCTTCATGACCGTGAACAGCTGCCGCTTCTTCAGAATGTTCTTCAACAATCGCACGCCCGGCATCATCTTCACCGTGCATTGCCTTAGCTACATGAGAGTCCGCCGTTGGCATCCCCTCACCTGCTGCTCCGAGTTCTCCCTGCGTATTAGCCCAGACGCTCCCAGCTGCCAGGGCAAACCACAGGATCAGGGCAACAAGAGCACCTTTCCCCATTGTTCGTTTTATCTCCCTCATGCTTACAGACTCCTTCCCAAAATTTTTCCGGCCATGGCAGTTGCAAAACCGTCCAATCCTGCTTCCAACTCTTTGCGAGCAGAATCAAACTCGGCCTTCACACCTGCCAACTGTGTATCCTTTTCTGCATCCGCTTCGGCCTTGATTGCTGCAAGTTTCTCTTCCCCTGCAGCCTTGGCTCCGGCACGAGCATTATCAAGTGCTGCCTTGGCCTGAGTAGAGGCCTTATGCATCTTTTTATCCACTTCCTCCTGGCGTCTGCTGGCGTTATCTTCGTATTTAGTAACATCATTACGCATGCCTTGCAGCTTTTCCTTCCTCTCCTTCAAGATCTTCAGAACCGGCTTGTAGATGATTCCATTAAGAAGAAACATCAGAACGAAAGCGTTTACGATCTGAAGAAACAGGGTGATATCCATTGAAACCATTTTCTCTGCTCCTGATTAGCTAAGATAACTCAAAAAAACCGCCCAAAATGAATGGTGATTCACAACACGAAAAACGGTTGTACCGCATATACGGCCGACTGTCAACTTATTTATGAAATGGAGAATGGCATAAAACCCTGCATTTCAACGCAATAATATTGAGCTACTATTCATTTATTTCACTATTCCCTATAATTACTGAGACCTCATTCATTACTTCAGTAAAAGTTGCACATTTTCATAAACTGAAGAGATCGCCTCCTGGAGTTTATCCGGCATCGTTCCACCCGCCTGTGCCATATCGGGTCGCCCTCCTCCTTTACCGCCTACCAGGGATGCCACCTTATTGACAAGTTCGCCTGCCTTAATCCTTTTGGTGAGGTCTTTCGAGACTATGGCAAGGAGCGCCGCCTTGCCCTTGCTCTCTCCACCAAGCACCGCCACCCCACTTCCCATTTCATCACTGATTTTATCACCTACTT
>CAYWMZ010000014.1:0-13606 GCA_964459485.1 uncultured Desulfocapsa sp.
ACTTTCTGATCCTGTGCCCCGTTCTGTCCCGCAGAGGGGATAAAATTCAGATCACCGGTCTCATCTTTCAAACTGTTCAACAGCTGCCTGGCCTCGTCCCGGGTCATCTTTCCCTGGGCCCGCCGGGCCCTATCTCTGGCCTGGGCCTGCTGTTCTTTTGCAGCAGCTGCTGCATCTGCCGCATCCTTTCTGGCAGCCGCCTCGGCTTCCTTAGGTGTACCCTGTTTCTCTTCCTGCCCAGAAACTGCTTTCTGCTCCTTCTTCTTGTCGGAATTAGTGCTCTTTTGTTGTTGCTGTGCCTCTTTATCCTTTTTATCCTGACTCTTCTGCGAAGGTTTCTGTTGATCGGATTTCTGTCCTGATTTGTTCTGGGATGAGTCTTTCCCTTCCCCCGGCTTCTCGGATTGCTTATCACCGGACTGTTTTTGTTTGTCCTGCTTCTTATCCTGCTTCTTATCTTTCTTCTTATCTTTCTTCTTCGATTGCTGATCTTTCTTTTCCTTTTTGTCTTTCTTCTTCTTCTCTTGCTGCTTTTTTAACTCTTTTAGTTTTTTGCTCACCAGTTGCTGGTTGTACCTGGCATCCTTATTCACAGAGTCCAACTGCAGGGCACCATCATAGGAGTCCACTGCCTGCTGCCACATATCCATACTGTGTTCAGGGTCGGTTTTCAGAGTCTCCTTCCCCCGCTGAAAAAGGGCATTGCCACGGTTATAGTAGGCCTCCTGCTGCAACTCGAGATCATCACTCTTCAGGGCCTCGCCGAATGCCTTAGCGGCCTCTTTGAACATATTATTTTTATAGGCGGCAGTCCCGTAATTATAGTGCAATCTGGCATCATTGGGAGATTTTTTTAGCTGTTCATCATAGTATGCGGAAGCTCCGAGATAATCACCTGCTGCATAACTTTTTTCATCTCCCCCAGAGGCCTTCACGCCCGGAACGGAAACCAAAAGAGAACACAGCAAGAACAGAGCCGTAACCACCTTCTTTTTACGCCGTCCTGCCGTTTTAATAAAGGGAATCCGCAGCGAACGACTGGATTTCCGCCCTCCCACCACAAATTCCAGCATAAGAAAGAAAATGGCCGCGGCCAAGGGCCACTCGAAACGTTCCAATGGTACCCTATGGCGTTTTTCAGCCACCTCTTTCTTGGGGATAAGGGAGAGTTTTTCCTGATAAATGGACTGAAGGCCCTCTCCACTCTGGCCCAGAGGTACATAGAGTCCACCTGTGGCTTCGGCTATCTTGCTGAGCATACTTTCATCAAGCTGGGAGGTAACAAAATTCCCGGACGCATCCTTTACAAAACCACTCTTGCCTTTGCGACTAAAGGGGATCAACTCCCCCTCACTGGTTCCCACGCCTACGGTGTAGATGGTCATGCCCTTTGCAGCCGCCTCCTTTGCAGCGGCAAGAACATCTCCCTGAAGATTCTCTCCATCGGTGACCATAACTAGTATCTTATGGTTGGCCTCATTGGAGAGTATGCCCTCGGCCCCCCGAATTGCTGCCGCAAAATCGGTGCCGCCAAGGGGAATAATAGAGGTGTCCACTGTTTTCAAAGAACTCTCAAAGGCACCGTAATCAATGGTCATGGGACACATCAGAAATGCGGTTCCGGCAAAGGGCATCAGCCCCACCCGGTCACCTTCCAGTTGCCCCACAAAATCCATAATGGCAAACTTGGCCCTTTTGAGGCGGTTTGGCCGAACATCCTCCACCAGCATACTTTTCGAGGTATCCACGGCAAAGAGAATATCAATCCCCTTGCGCTTCACCTCTACCCACTTAAAGCCATACTGAGGTCTTGCCAGGGCCACAAAACAGCAGCCAATGGCCAAAAGGATAAGGATCTTTTTAAGATTACGACGACTGCCGGAGACATTGGCACAGAGTGTTCCCAGCAAATGGGGTGCTGCAAACTTACTGAGTTCCAGCTTACGACTCTTTAGTACCTGCCGGTAAAGAAGAATGAGCAGGACAAGGCATAAAACACCTGCGGCCAGCCACCAGGGGCTTCCAAAGCGTATCATTTCGGTCATGGCAAACGCCTCCTTCCCATCATAATCTCAAGCCCCAGACAGAAGAGGGCAACAAAGACCAGCCAGGGAAACAGCTCCCGATAATTTTCAAACTTTTTGATATTTCTGGTGGTAGTCTCCATGGTGTTGATCTCCTGATACACCTTTTCCAGCGACTCGGTGTCTGTTGCCCTGAAATACCGGCCTCCGGTCTGTTCGGCCACCTTTCCCAGGGTCTCATCATCGATATCCACCTTGACCCGCATCAACCGTTTACGGCCAAAGCGGTCGGTGACCGGCATGGGGGCCTCACCCCTGGTTCCGGCCCCAATTGTGTAGACCTTTATCCCCAATGTTTCTGCGGCCTCAGCTGCAACCAGGGGCGGCACAGTACCGGCATTGTTCATACCATCGGTGAGCAGGATCATAATGCGTGATTTTGCCTTACGATCCCGCAGCCGATTCAGGCCGCTGCCGATGGCAGAACCGATGGCCGTGCCGTCCTCCACCATACCGATGGAGAGGGAATCGAGACGCTGAGTCAGCCAGTCGTGATCCAGGGTCAGGGGGCTGACCATATAAGGACGGCCCGCAAATGCCAGAAGACCGATCCTGTCATTGGGCCGCTCTTCAATAAAGGTGTGCATCACCGATTTCACCACATCCAACCGATTGGCAGCCTTGCCCTTCAGGGTAAAATCCAGGGCCTCCATGGAACCGGATACATCCACGGCCAGAAGGATATCTATACCGCTGGCCTCAATCTCTGTGGTGGTGTTGCCAAGCTGGGGCCTGGCAAAGGCAAAGATAAGGAGAGCCACGGCCACAAATCGCAGAGCTGCAATCAGCCTTCCCGGCCCACTCTTCCTCCCTGCGGCCAGAGTGGCGGCAATGGAGGTGGATGAGAAAATCAGGGCGGGGGCGGCACTGCGTCGTCCCCGAAAAAAAGCGAGGAGCGGCAAGAGAGAGAGCAACCAGAGAAATTCGGGATGGAGAAATCGCATCTGCTACTTGCCCCCTTCCCGTTGTGTGCGAGTATCTTCTATAAAGTCTGATACCGCTGATTCCATCTTTTCCATATCGCTTATACCAGGATTGAGTCTGGCAAATTTTGCCATATCACAACGAGTTAAACACTCCTTGAGTGCTGTACAGTGTTCTTCAGAAAAAAGCCTGCCCCTGCCGCTGCCATCACTTGTCAGCCAACTGAAAAACTCACTGCTGGTCTGCCGGGTAGTACGGATTCGAAAGCGTTCTTCCACATAGCGCCTTAAGATATTGGATACCTCTGTTGCATATTGCAGGGATTTATCGATATCCATAATCCGTCTGACCCGCATCAGTTCGGCCAAGGCTGTCTCATGGGCCAGGGGCACGACCGGGGCTTTTTTACGATTCCTGACAAACCAGAAGAGCAGCCCAATTGCCAGAAACAGCCCCAGCAGGGCAGCCGTAATCAGGAGATAATTGGGCTCCTGGGGCAGGGCAATGGGGGGATGGATGTCCCGTAGCTGTAATGGATCTGGATTCATCTACTGATCCTCCTTCTTCTCTTACCGAAAAAATTCAGCAGGGGTGGAATATAGGACTTGTCGGTGGAGAGATCCAGAAGATCAACACCTGCAGAACGGATGGTTCTGTGAAGGTTCTTTCTCCTGGCCTTAGCTATCTCGGCATACCCTCTGCGTATCGTAGGATCTGAGGTGTCAAGCTCCACCTGGGCACCGCTTTCCGCATCCTCTATGGTGAGCCAGCCCACATCGGGAAGTGCGTGCTCCCGGGGATCGGAAATAATCATGGCGATCAGGTCATGATGTCTGTCAGTCACCTGGAGTTTGGGTTGAAGCAGGGCCAGGGCCTCATCAAAATCTCCGGGCAGACAGAAATCTGAGATCAAAAAGGCCACGCACTTACGCTTGGCCACCTCATTTATAAAATCAAGAACCACCTGGAGGTCGGTCTTGCGTCCCTTGGGCTGGAAAAACAGAACCTCCCGAATCAGGCGCAGGATATGGGAACGGCCCTTCTTGGGCGGGATATACAGCTCCACAAAATCGGAGAACAGGATCAGCCCCACCTTATCGTTATTGCGTACCGCGGAGAAGGCCAGAACCGAACCAATCTCGGCCATGATCTCCCGCTTGGAATGCGCTCCCGAACCAAAATCACCGGACCCTGAGATATCGATCATCAGCATAATGGTGAGCTCCCGCTCTTCGGTGAACTTCTTGACGTGGGGCACCCCGGTGCGCGCCGTCACATTCCAGTCGATGCTGCGGATCTCATCACCCGGCACATATTCACGTACCTCATCAAAGTTCATGCCACGGCCCTTAAAGACGGACTGATAATTACCGGCCAGGGTATCATTCACCAGCCGGCTGGTGCGCACCTCCACCTGCCGAACTTTTTTCAAGATCTCTTTTGTAATCTGTTCTTCCATAATCATTCACATGGGAAACGTGTTTGTTCCATGGCCTTAACCACTAAGGGACAGGGACGGTATCCAGAATCTTCCGGATAATATCTTCGATGCTTATGGCCTCGGCCTCGGCCTCGTAACTGATACGAATACGATGCCGCAGCACATCCATGGCAGCAGATTTCACATCATCGGGGGTCACATAGCCACGTCCCGCCAGAAAGGCCAGAGCACGGGAGACCGCCTTGAGATTGATGGTGGCACGGGGCGAGGCACCCGTCTCTATATAGTCGTGGAGGTCGAGCTGAAACCCTTTGGGATCACGGGTGGCACACACAAGGGAGACGATATAGTCTTTAATCTTGTCATCCATATAGATGGTATCCACCACCTTGCGGGAGGCGAGGATATCGTTTGGCCCCACCACGGGATTAACCACAACCTTGGAATCGGTGTGATCCACCGCATCCAGAATCATCCGCTCCTGGATCATGGTGGGATAGTCCACCACCACCTTCAGCATAAATCTATCCACCTGAGCCTCGGGCAGCGGATAGGTTCCCTCCTGCTCGATGGGGTTCTGGGTAGCCAGCACCAGAAAAAGTTCGGGTAGGGTGAAGGTCTCTTCACCAATGGTGACCTGTTTCTCCTGCATGGCCTCCAGCATGGCAGACTGCACCTTGGCCGGGGCCCGATTGATCTCATCGGCCAGAATCAGAGAGGAAAATATGGGCCCCTGCTTGACCTCAAAGAGGGTATCCTTGGGGTTATATATCTGGGTTCCGATAATATCGGCAGGCAGCATATCTGGAGTGAACTGGATGCGCTGAAAGTCGGTCTGCACCGCCATGGCCAGACTCTTTACCGCCAGAGTCTTGGCAAGACCGGGCAATCCTTCCAAAAGGATATGCCCCCCGGTGAGCAATCCTACCAGAAGGCGTTCCACCAGATGTTCCTGACCAATAATGGCCTTGGCCATCTCCTGACGCAGCAAGCCCACCCAGGCGGAGCTTGCAAGCACCGACTCGTTAATGGCCTGAATGGAAGTGTAGCCATCGGACGGTGGTGTTGCCGAACTATCCGGCACGAAAGTAAGGGATTGATCGTTAATGGCGGCTGATTCTTGCGGGTTCATGGGCACACTCCTTTGCTACGGAATTTGAGGATCTGTTTTTAAGTACATCTCACACCATAGCACCGAAACATTACAGAACTCTTTCCTGAACATTACAAAGCTGTAATGTTTTAAAAAAAATTCTGCTCAGCATCACAAATTCCCCCCGCTTTCCTCCCAATATATGATAAAGTGCTCTCCACCATGAAGAGCACTCCCCCCACAACCCCGCCCCCGTTACGAACAGTGCTCGCCCTGCTCCTTCCCATCTACAAAAGACATCGTGGACGCCTCTTCCTGGGTCTGTTGGCCCTCCTTGGGGTAGATTTCCTCCAGCTCATTATCCCCCGTATTCTTAAAAAGGGTATTGATTCCCTCTCTTCTGGCACGGCACAGGAATCGGATATGCTACGCCTGGCCCTTCTTATCTGCCTTATTGGGTCCCTGGCCGCAATCCTACGCTTCTGCTGGCGGTGGCTGATTATCGGATTTTCCAGGATACTGGAGCGGGATCTGCGCAAGAAATTATTCACCCATGTGATGAATATGGATGGCAGCTTTTTTTCCAAATATTCCACCGGCTCCATTATGGCCCATGGCTCAAACGATCTGGCGGCGATACAGATGGCCTGCGGTATGGGAATGGTAGCCGCCATTGATGCCCTGGTGATGTCCGTTGCGGCCATCGGCTTTATGATCCATATCCATCCGGGCCTCACCCTGCTGGCCCTGCTGCCCATGCCCGTACTGGCCGTAGCCACTCGCATGCTTTCAGGGCGGCTTCACCACCGCTTCGATCAGGTTCAGGAGCAATTTTCGGTGATGACCGAATTTGCCAGATCCTCCATTGCCGCAATCCGCCTCCTCAAGGCCTACACCCTGGAGGCCCTCCAGTCCAGACGCTTTGACAAACTTGGCCAGGAATATGTAAAGGCCAGTATCGGAGTGGCAGTTATCCAAGGCCTACTCTTCCCCATCGCCACCATGGTGGGGAGTTCTGCCATGCTGCTCGTCCTCTACTTTGGCGGGAAACTGGTGATGCAGGAGGTGATTTCCATGGGGGATTTTGTGGCCTTTATCACCTACCTCCATATGCTGATCTGGCCCATGATGGCGGTGGGCTGGGTGGCCAATCTCTCCCAACGGGGGATCACTTCCCTACGCAGAATCCATCTCCTGCTCAGTGAAAAATCCCGTATTGCAGCAGGAGTTGGCACCCCACCAAGTACTGCCCACACCTTCCGCCTCAAGAATCTCAGCTTTAGCTACCCCGACTCCGACCAGAACACCTTGAAAGATCTGAGCCTTGACATCCCCGTGGGCATCCTGGGGCTGACCGGCCCCACAGGCTGTGGCAAGACCTCCTTCTGCCAGCTCCTGATGCGCAGTTTCCCCGTAGAGAACGGATCCCTCTTTCTGGACAACACCGATATCAACCACCTCTCACCAGAATCGGTGCAAAATCTTATCAGCTATGTGAGCCAGGAAGCCCTCCTCTTTTCCAGTACTGTCCATGATAATATCGCCTTCGGCAATCCTGATGCCAGCGCAGAACAGGTACGCGCGGCTGCAAAGGCCGCAGCCATCCACACGGAAATCCTGCAACTGCCAGACAGCTATGCGAGTCATATTGGCGAGAAGGGTGTCTCACTGTCTGGTGGCCAGCGGGCCAGAGTTGCCCTGGCCCGAGCCCTGCTCTGCGATCGTCCTGTCTTAATTATTGACGATGGTCTGGCCTCTGTGGACAGCGCCACAGAGCAGCAGATCATGGAGAATATTATGCCCTGGCTCCAGGGCAGAACAGTTATCTGGGTCAGCCAGCGCATCAAGCAACTGGCCCAATCAGATATGCTTCTGGTTCTTGAACATGGCCTGATAAGCGATCTTGGCCCCTATGAGGAACTGGTGCAAAACAACGCCTTTATGGCCAGGATCAGCAGACGCCAAGGCCTTCGCATGGGAGAACCACTCCATGCGTAATTTTGGATATTTTGAAGAAGACTACCAGGCATCTCCCTCCGAGGCCGGGCTCTGGTACCGAATCTTTGGTTATCTGCGCCCCTTTCTGCTGCCCTTTTTTGGGGCGATCATCCTCTCGTTGCTGGTGACTGGTTCAGCCCTGGCCCTGCCCTGGCTGCTGCAACAGGCCATTGACCACTATATCACCAATCCGGATCTTGATATGGCATTACGGACGGCGGGGCTCAGCCATACGATCCTGCTCTACGGCGCACTGATAGTCAGCGGTTTTATTGCTGCCTTCTCCCAGGTACTTGTGCTGGAGTGGATCGGTCAGTCCATTATGCAGCGCCTGCGCCTGGATCTGTTCAGCCATCTTCTGAGTGTAAAGGTGCCCTTCTTCAGCAGCCAGCCAGTGGGACGTCTTGTGACCAGACTTACCAATGATGTCCAGAACATGCATGAGATGTTCACCTCCATCATGGTCACCCTCTTTAACGATCTGTTGCGCATGGCAGCCATCCTTATCCTGCTGGTCTCCACAAACCGGCAGCTGGGCCTGATCCTCTGCCTCTTTGTACCGCTGGCCACCCTGGTTACCATCCTCTTCTCCAGAGTTGCCAGAAAACATTTCAGAGGAATACGCAAACAGCTCTCCCGGCTCAACACCTTTATTCAAGAGACGGTGTCCGGAGTGACGCTGGTCCAGCTCTTTGGCAGAAAAGAGGACCTCAAGGAGGATTTTGCAGAGCTGAACGATGGCTATCTGGCAAAGACCCTGGGACAGATCAGGGCCTTTGGGGCCTTTATGCCGCTCACCGAGCTTATGAGTTCGATGGCCGTGGCCCTGATCCTCTGGTATGGTGGCGGAGAGGTAATCAGACGCCAGTTGAGCCTTGGGGAGCTGGTGGCCTTCCTCAGTTATATGCGCCTCTTTTTTCAGCCCCTGCGTGAGATCTCGCAAAAATATTCCATCGTCCAGTCTGCCCTTGCCTCCGCAGAACGCATCTTCCATCTCCTGGATACGGAACCTGAGGAGAGCGTTCAGAACAGAACACAGAAAAATTTCTCCGCATCCTTAAGCGGTGATCTTATATTTAACAAAGTCTGTTTTTCCTACACCCCAGAGCAGCAGATCCTGCACGATATCTCCCTCACCATCAAGCAGGGGGAAACGATAGCCATTGTGGGATCCACCGGCAGCGGTAAGACCACCCTTATCAACTTAATCCTTCGTTTCTACGAGCCTGACAGCGGATCTATCAGCCTCGCCGGACTGCCCTTACAGGAGATACCAAAGGATATCCTGCGCCGTGAGGTGGGAGTGGTTATGCAGGAGATGCTCCTGCTCCAGGACAGTCTGCTCAATAATATCATTCTCGACTCAGAGCAGGGAAAACAGCAGGTAGTTGAACTGTTAGAATTAAGTCAATTGGCTGATTTCCTCAAGAATCTCCCCAAGGGACTGGACACCCTTATCGGGGAAGGTGGTCACACAATGTCCACGGGAGAAAAACAACTACTGGCCATGGCCCGGGTTCTGTGCCGGAAGCCATCCCTGCTGATACTCGACGAGGCCAGCTCCGCCATTGATTCACGAACCGAAGAACTGCTGGAATGCACTCTGGAACAGAGTTTTCATGATAAGACAGTCCTGATTATTGCCCACCGCCTGTCAACGGTACAACGGGCTGACAGAATCATTGTGCTGGATGGAGGCCGGATAGTGGAGGAGGGAAGCCACAAGGAACTCCTCGGTCAGAAGGGACTCTACAGCAGGCTGGTAGCCATTGATTTTGATGTAAATGGTTCAGAATAAAACCAGTATCAGCCGCCCCATCCCTTGAAAAGGGATTCAAAGAGGACTGTGATCAGGACATAGAGTATAATCAGGGCACAGCCTCCCTGACTGAGGACATTGGCACAACCATCTGCCGTACTTCCACGGAATTTAAGATCTCCACCGTGGGGACAAGAATAAACAGCTTCTTCCCTGTACCTATCACAGCCCAGGGTCAAAAGATGACCCTCTGGAAATTATTTCTGATATTTTTTAATGGCTTCTGTAGGCGAGCATGGATTTCTTTGCGTCGGAATATGATAAGGACAAGCGGTAGCTCCTATCTTCGCACCACTCTCCACACCCTCCTTATCGAGACAATAGGCAACGCTGCAACTTTTCCCAACTTGACAATACAGTGGATCTCGTTTACGCTCTGGCCTGATTTTTCAGGCCCCATGAAAATGGACGCAAAGGGAATCCGGTGTAAGTCCGGAACGGGCCCGCCGCTGTAATCGAGGACGAACGCTGCACCATGTCACTGGTCATTTAACCGGGAAGACGCAGTCAGTAGGATGATCCGAAAGTCAGAAGACCTGCCTGAAAAAAAACGCACGGGGTTGCATAGACCGTTGCGTACAGGGTGGTTTTTTGTGGACTATCCTAATTTTGCAGGAATCTCCGTGGACAAGGGGTTCGTTGCTGTATCTGTGGGCAAACAAGGGCATCCCCGGATCAATTATTCTAATTGGTCCGGGGATTTTTTTTCTCCGGACAAGACATTTCACTCTGGAGAGAAAAATGAAGAAACAGTACATCCCCATCCTCTGTGCTCAGCTTATTGCTGCCACTTTCGCATGTCCCCTCTTTGCATCGGAATCCGCCGTAACACCAACTATGATGGATGAAGTGCTGGTCACAACCAGCCGCACCGAGGAGAGCGTCACCACGGTGAGTGCAAACGTCACCATCATCAGCGCAGAAGACATTCGTCAGTCCACCTCCTCCAACGTTGGTGATCTCCTGGCGGAACAGGCCATCGGCCATATCCAGAAGTACCCCGGTAACCTCATCTCGGTTGGCATTCGCGGCTTTTCCACCGACACCCACGGCAATGACCTCCAGGGCCATGTCCTGGTGCTCCTTGACGGACGTCGTGCCGGAACCGGCAATCTGGCCAAGATTCTCACCAAAAATGTTTCCCGCATAGAGATTGTCCGCGGCCCTGCTGCTGTACAATACGGTTCTGCCGGAATGGGAGGAGTGATCAATATCATCACCAAAAGGGGCGACCACAACGGATTCTTTGTGGAGGGCTATGGCGGTTCTTTTGACACCGCTGAGGCCACCATAGGAGGAAGCGGACTAATAAATGGACTGGATTTCTCCGGTGCCTACAGCTATGGCAGCCGGGGCGACTATAAAACAGCAGATGGTGACTCATATCAAAACACGGGTGTCAACTCAGAGAACGGACTCAGCGCCAACCTCGGCTACTCCTTTTCCGATAGTAATCGGCTGGGACTGATCATTACCGGATACAGTGTGGACGATGCTGGCAATCCCGGACTCTTGAGCCAGAACGATCTGGACAACTCCTCGGACAAGGACAATTATTCGGCAGATCTCAGCTTTGAGGGCCAGTGCCCCGTGACCGGTTCTAAACTGCTGGCCAGATATTTCTTTGGCAAAGATGAAAATAGCTGGATGTCCCCTCTGGCCTCAAACCCCACCGGCTGGGACACAGGTATGCTATCAGAAAATAAGACCGATCAACAGGGGGCACAGCTTCAGCTCACTGGAGATCTTGGCCCGGCGACATTCACCGCAGGAGTTGACTGGCTGGACTATGAGGTGGAGAACAGCTGGACGCCAAATAGAACAAGCTACTCCAATCCGGCCCTCTTTCTGCTTTCAAAGGCTTCCCTGCTAGAAGACCGACTCACCGCAAGCCTTGGCCTGCGCTACGACTGGTACAGTGTTGAGGTGCAGGAACCTGCCGGAAACAGTGTCGACGACAGCCACTTCACACCCCAGATCGGACTGGCCTGGATGGTTACCAAATCGCTCAAAATAAGGGCCCAGTACGGAGAGGCCTTTATGATGCCTTCCGCAGATCAGTTGGGGGCAGACTACAGCACATTTGGAACCCACGTTGTGGGCAATCCGGATCTTGGTCCTGAAAAAAGTTCCACCTGGGAGGGTGGGCTTGATTACCAGCAGAGCGCATTCCGCAGTTCCTTTACCTGGTTTCATACAGATTTCACAGAAAAAATCGTAAGTGATTATGCAAGTGATGGCTCAAGCACCTGGAAAAACCTTGGCGATGCCACCATCTCCGGATTGGAAATTGAACTCGCCTATGATCTTGGGATGCCGCTGGGATGGGACTGGGAGGTCCGGCCCTATCTAAATCTCACCATCCTCAGCACCTATGAAGACAACAGAACCGACCAGGATCTCCAGTATACCAGCGGCAGCAACTATGCCACGGGTCTTGTGCTCAGCAACGGAGATGACATCTCCTGCCGTATCAATGCAGCCTATACAGGAAGCCAGAACGTCACCGACTACGGCTCTGGATATCCTTACCAGGACACCATCCTGGACTCCAGCATCGTCACTGATCTTTCTGCCTCATACCGCATCTATCAGAGCCAGCAGGCGGGCAGCCTGACCCTGCGCGGTGAAGTTCGCAATCTTTTTGATGAAGACTACGCCTACGTCAAAGGATACCCCATGCCCGGCCAGGCATTCTACGCCGGACTGCGCTGGGACTATTAAATAAAGCAGTGAGGCTGATTGAGAGGATACTTGCCAGCACCAGGAGAAAATTCCAGCGAACGTTTTGACTTGATCACAGGAACAGGGTAGGTTCAGCTCTTACTCCCCTTCAATCAGCCACAGGAACAGCTATGCAACAGTATGGATATATAGGCCGCAAACTCCGAACCCCTAAACTGAAAAATAGACCTGCCATTGTCCTGGTGAGCTTTGGAACCAGCAGCCGTACCCAACCGACCCTTGATCTCTTCCAGGAGCAAGTGGAGCAGCATTTTTCCGAATATGAGATCTCCTGGGCCTACAGTTCAAATATTATCTGTAGAAAGAAGAACCTGCCAAGCCTGCAGGAGACCCTGGCCCGGGTTGAGGCTGCGGGGTTTCGCAAGGCAGTGGTTCAGCCCCTGCATATCTTTCCGGGGACCGAGTACCAGCAAATTAAGGAGACCTGTGAATTTTTTCCGGGCCTGCGGATCATTGTCAGTGAAACCCTGCTCCATCGCTGGAGTTTTATCAAGGCAACCCTGAATATTGTTGAGTCGGAATTCCTGGCCCCGGACACGGGCCTGAATATTCTGGCACTGCACGGAACCCCACTGGTCACAGACCCGGTGAATGGTGCTTATCTTGGCATTGAACAATTGGTGCGAGATCGCTATCCAAACGTTCTGGCTGCGGCCCTGGAAGGCGTCCCTGACCATGACGCCGTATTTAATGCCCTAATGCGCCGGAATCTCGTTGCGAGATACCCACGAATTAAGATTATCCCCATGATGTATCTTGCAGGAATGCACGCAGAACAGGATCTGATGGGCAGCAAAAAAACGGATAGCTGGCGGATGGTGCTGGAATCCATGGGCTACAAAGTGGAATGCGCCATGGCAGGTTCGCCCCAGGACGAATGTTTTAAAGGGCTGGCCTACTACCCTGAGATTATCAATTTTTTTATGGAGCGCCTGCAACGCAGCCTCCAGCTTACTGAAAACTACTGAGTTATTCGTTTATGATTAGGCACCTCTTCCTCCTCCTCTGCCTCCCGCTGTTTATTGGAGGCAGCTCCGCATATGGAGCCGACACTCCATCTCCCCAGCGTATTATCTCCCTGGGGCCCATCAATACCGAAAATGTCTTTCTCCTGAATAGCGGTGACCGGCTTGTGGCCGATACCACCTACTGCGTAAGGCCCGAGGCTGCCAGGGAAAAAGAGAAAATCGGATCGGTGATGCAGGTATCCATCGAAAAGATCATTGGCCTGCAACCTGATTTGGTGCTGGCAACAGGCCTCAGTCAGGAGCTGCAACTCAAGCAACTCCGGGCAGCCGGTATCCGGGTGGTACAATTTGGGCAACCAAAATCATTTGATGATATCTGTGACCAGTTTATCAGGCTTGGTACACTTCTGGGCCGAAAACAGCGAGCAGAAGAGATCATTGCAGAAATCAGGGGAAAGGTTATGCGCCTGCGCAAAAAAGTAGCTACTCTCCCCAAACGAAGGGTCTTTTTACAGGTGGGTGCCGACCCACTGT
>CAYWMZ010000015.1:0-13015 GCA_964459485.1 uncultured Desulfocapsa sp.
CTATGGCCCTTCTATATATACATCGTCCACCCAGAAAATTTCACACGCTCCTCCGCCAGTATCTGTTCGGCTGGTTGAGCTCCTCCATTTCCAGTTGTTTCCACGTTCGACAAGTACCAGTGACCCTGTGAGTTGAACCAGCTTTCCAGGTGGAATATCCATGAGGGCTGTCTTCACAGTGTCTGTTGCCGGGATAAGGTGCATGTTTGCACTGTTCTTCGATATGGCTGCGGCGGGAATGGGGAGAGAGTAGGCGTACCATTTATACCAGCGATGGCCCTGAGTGATTTCTATTTGCGAGATTACAAGGGGATCAGACATGGGACCCCAGCCGAGAGCAAAATCGACAGGTGCGAGCGCAGAGGTAGGATCGTTAAGGTACTTCTTTTTTGATAGCAACAGTGCCTTAATGTCGAAAGTTGCCAGAGGGGTGATGCTGTATCCCTTGAATGTAAACGCATCTCCAAACCAGATTTTACTCTGTTGTGGCTGATCCGGGGCGATCGCGCTTGGGTTAAGTGTGTAGTGGTTTTTTTTGTAGTAAACAAAGCAGGTGAAAAGTGCCAGGATAAGGATGAACAGCTTGTTCATAATGTTTCCCCCAATGGAATGATTTTCTTTTATGGTATAAAATTGATGGTGTTGGTGGCAAGGAGAATCTACGGGTGCTTACGATGTGGATGTCTTGATATATAAAAAGTTAATTGCAGTTCAAATGGTGGAAAAAAAGTTAATAAAATACAACTAGTGAGCCGTCGCTGTTTAGGTGTTTAGTTAATGTGTTGACCTTGCTAACATTGCTAATTAATAAGGTATTCTGTTTTTCGGTGGTTTTATTGTTTTGTATGGATTGGTAATTGCAAGTGTAAATGAAATGTAATTCCATATTTCTGTTGCGAGAATAGTTGACTATGAAAAGAAGAAATTCAAAAGGTTTTACCTTAGTTGAAATCATGGTGGTTGTGGCTCTTGTTGGTATTGTATCTGCCATTGCCTTTCCGTTAATCTTTGCCTGGCTCCCCAATATGCGACTCCAAACCGCTGTAAGGGATCTCTACTCCAATATCCAGCGGGCAAAGGTTGAGGCAATGAAAAGCTCAGTGAATAGTGCCCTCACGTTCAACCAGGTGGTTGGTGGTACAACATTTGTGTATGTGGTCTTTGCCGATGCCGATGCGGATTGTGAGTTGGACGCCGGAGAAACTGTCTTTATCAGGGTGCAGAACTGGCCAAATGATGTTTTCTTCGATCCTGCGAACGGGGGAGGGGGTGGGTGGCCTGGTCTGTCATTCACCAATAATGATGATGGCAATCCCACCATAGTATTTTTACCCACAACCATTCCAACTGCCAACGGTGGTGGCCTGGGGAATGGTTCAGCGTTTCTTACGAATACAAAAAACCGGCAGAGTAGTGTGGTTGTTAGCAAAACCGGAAGGGTCACTATACAATAATCTGGTATAAATTTAATTTCGTTTTTCCAAGTGAGTATGAATAAATGAAAAATTGTAAAGGGTTCACCCTGGTAGAATTGATAATAGCCTTGACTGTTGGCGGCATCCTGCTAGGTGCTGTTTACTCAACGTACAGAGTACAGCAACAGGTGTTTATGGCTCAAGACCAGGTAGCTGAGATGCAACAGAATATCAGGGCGGTTCTTTTGTATGTCAGTCGTGAAATCAGGATGGCAGGTTATGATCCTAAAGGGATACCGGGAGCAGGGTTTGAGGAATCGTTCCTTCCTGGTCCCCCCACAGCACTAAGGGCAGGAAGGATACGTTTTACTCTGGATGCCAATGGAGATGGTGCGCTTCTCAACAGTACCGGTGAAAGAGTGGAGATGGGCTTTTCGCCAACAGACGATGCTACCGGGGATGGTATCCCGGATGTGGATGCTGATGGTGATGGTGTTCCAGATGCAATTTCGTTTCGCAGGCAGCTGGACAGTGTTGATCTGGCCCCCTTCCCACTTTATCAGTCAGTAGCAGACAATATTCAGGCCCTTGAGTTTCTCTATCTTGACGGTGCCGGAGTTCAAACCACCGTTTTAACGGATATCCGAGCCATTCAAGTCTCCATCCTGGCCCGAGCCAGGAATCCTGATCCCAAATTTACCAATGGCCAGATATATTGTCCGGCGTCCAATCCCTTTGATATATCAACTGGCCTGTGTACCAATCCGGTTGCTCCAGCTATGACCTGGGGGCCGTATAATGATAACTTCCGACGTCGTCTACTCATAACCACGATTCAGTGTAGAAATATGGGGCTGTAAAATGAGCACTATTATTGAAAATGAAAAGGGTTTTACCCTGATAGAAGTGTTGATTGCCATGGTGATTTTAACCGTAGGAATTTTGGCAATGATGACTATGCAGACTCGGGCCGTAACGGCAAATTACCGTGCTTCGACCATGACTCGTGCATCCAGCGTGGCAGCAGAACAGATGGAACGCTTTCAGCTGATAGATTATCTGGATTCTACTTTGACTAATGGCGTGCATCCGGCCGTTGCTGACCCTGCAACCAATTATCCAATAACGTGGACAGTCACAGATAATTCACCTGTGATTGGGACTAAACGGATAGCTGTTACGGTACAAGTGCCAAATAACGGACCAACCGTGACCTATGAATATATTAAACACAAGACGTTATAAACAGGACACTATTATGAACTTATTTAGATTAGGCCGACTTTGTGGCCGGTCCCATAGGGAAGCACCTGGGGAGTTGCCTCTTGGGTCTGGAGGCAGGATGAATCAGGATGGTTTTGTCTTGATTACGGCAATGATGATCCTGGTGGCTGTTACTTTACTTGGCATTGCAGCACTCAATACTGCAACCTTTGAGACTATGATTGCGGGTAATGAAAAACAGTACCAGCGTCAGTTCTATTATGCTGACGCTGGCATTAACGCCATGCTTGGCGAGAGCAATCGACCTAATGTTGGTCAACTTGTCGGAGGTACCATAGGCTGTAAAAATCTCCCTATTACGGCGACGCCCTTTGCAAGCTATGATGTCGATAATAATCCGGCTACAGCAGCCACTGATCTCTATTATTTACAGCGGTTGTCAGCAATGCCGTTTGAAGTAGAGGTATTATCCTGCGCTGATAATGGGAACTCAGTTGCAGGAATAACAGCAGGGGTTCGTTTTGGTTCTGGGCCCGTAAATCCTGGCAACCCGACAAGTTATTGAAGAACTGTTAAGGAGACAAAAAATGAAACGAAAAATTGATGGTCAACACCTGGTGGCTTCGCTGCTATTTATGTTAATGCTTGGCCTGGTGCCTCCGTTGCTGTTTGCCGGGGATGATGTAGTTCCATTCTTTGCGGGTCAGACAGGATCGCCTAATGTGATGATTCTTTTTGATAATTCAGATTCGATGCAGGATTCTCCGTATTTGCGGGATGATGGGTCAACCTATTACCCCTCTACTTATTGGCGCCGTGGTGTTAAGGTCAACCCTGATTGTAATGGTGATGGGACGGAAGATGATCCCTGTATTGCCGAGAATGCTAGCGGTAATATTTTATACGATGAATCAAAATACATTACAGTAAGTAATGTTATGAGTCTTCCCGGGCAGATGCCACCAAATCTACCCGGTCTTACCTCTCCTGGTTCTGTTGTAACTTCTATTAGGGACACTAGTAATACCTGTAGTACTGGGATGGAATGTGACGATCGAATTTATGACTCCAATGTTAATTGGGGCTATTTTGTCGATGATGCCACAAGTAGTGCCTGGGCCAAGATGGCCTATACATACAGATACTGGAAGATTGAGATCAAGGATGATCTGGGGAACGTACAGTATCGAACTATGAATTATTATAATTCCGGCGGCTATTGGCGAACCTATGGTGATTTCATAGAATATGATACCAACCGTTCGTATACCTATACACTTGTTGCCGGCTTACCCGGGGACGTGACCTATTCTCACTCTGACCCCAGATATATCTTTGACCGTAATTTTGATTGGTCAACGATGAACTGGACGGTTTACAACAGTCTTTATAGAGGGCGTATCCTTGAAGTGTATCAGGGTACCAATGCTGGTGAAACAAGGATAATTGATGGATATTCCAGCAATTATGGCTATTGGCGTGTGAGTACAGCTTTCTCGCAACCAATGGACTTTACCAGTAAGTATAGAATTTTAGGTGATGCTGATGATGGCAAATATGCTTTTGGTGGAAATCACCCTGACTCTAAAATGTATCAGGCTAAGCTGGCCTTGACTCAGTTTCTGAATTCCAGCTCTATTAAGGCTTGTGATGAGACAGATGTTTCAGGCAATTGCATAAAAGAACGTTTTCTTATGAATCTTGGGTTTGCCACTTTTCTTCAAGCCCGTGAACCGGTTACCCGAGCGAAATATTACCGTAAAAGGGGGTTGGTGCATCCTGACCAGTTTAGTTATCGGTATAAGCAAAATAGGGATACATCAAATAACATTTATATAAGCAATGGCTGTTCTGGGGGAAGCACGGTAACGCCAGTGACCTTTACTGATCCCTGGGATAACTCGGTTACGCACAGTAATGTTGATATTGGCTATGAGTTTGACAGAGCATATCGTACAGGGCATTGCGATGAACAGACTATCCGCTATCGGATTACAGATATTGTGTGTGCACCCGATGACTCATTGCCCAACAGGATGAGAGTGACTGTACGGAGTAATACGTCATGGAATCCTGCGGCGGCAGGAGAAGGGGGCGTTTCTCCTAATGGGTTACGACAGTGGGGGTACACCCGATATAACTGGCGTTATTATGCTGATAATGGGTCTCATGACTGTTCAACTTTTAGCCCACCAGCTACTGATGGTACCTATGTTCTGGTTGCTTCTGCAGAAACTTGTTATGAGAATTGCCGATACCATGCAGGCTATACTGAAAATCCGTACTATGAAGTTAGATGGGTTGATACATGGGGAGATTTACGTAAGAAAAATCCCACTACACCTAAATACATAGACAGGACAACATATGCAGTGACACCGTACCAGGGCTACTGTGGAGGTACCTGGAATTGCACCAATCCAGATCCTGAGGATATTAGTGGTGACGGTCGTGGTGATTGGACTCTTCTGGAAACAGATCTGGTCGATGTTCCAATCAATGCTAATGGTGATATAGGGACTATTAATTCTGCAATCTTTGATTACTCTCAATTTCGCTACCCCGGAAAGGATAACGACGCCGACCATCCACATGGCTGGAGTTATAAGAGAACGACTAATCCGCAATCAAATAGCCACTATCGTTGGGATGATGGATCAGATTACACAGATGATCATTTTATTTATCTAAGAGATCGTTATTACACTTCAACCTGGAGAGATACTGAGCAGAAGGTACCGTTTTTCCCATCTGTAGCAGGGAATGAGTTTGCTAATTACCTGGGCGACGATCAGATTACTTTCGTTGACTTACCAGAGGTAGATTCCACCGCCGAAGACAAAGGAGATGACCTTGCGGGTGTAAACAGAACGGCCATATTGAATTTCCTTAATTTGTCCCGTCAGCTCTATTTGCGGGATACTAGGTATGTTTTTACCATGGCGCCGATTAATCCAGGCTCCCTGGTTGTGAGTTCTTCTACAGCCCAGACAGGAAACGGAACGCCACTTGCCGCGACTCTTGCTAATGCCAGGAGTTATTTTGAATCGTATATCGGTACAGACCAATATACTAAGGGTGGCTGTCGTGATAACTATATCATTTTATTAACAGATGGATTGGAGACAACTCTGGATGGAGATCCTGCGGCTGAGGCACAGGCACTACAAAACCTTATCGTAGATGGGGTGGAAACACCTGTAAAAGTATATGTTATCGGGTTTGGTCTCGATAAGGCCTCTCAGGCTACGCTGAATGAAATTGCACTGAAAGGTGGAACTTCTTCTGCATACTTTGCTAATGATGTAGATACATTAGTTAATATTCTGGCTGATGACATTACTTCAGATATATTAGGCGGAACTTTTGGTAGATCCAGGGCAGCCCTTGGTGCAAACCAGCCAGGCGTTTCATCTAGTTCAGCTCTCTACTTTGCTTCGTTTGATTACCCTGTGTGGCGTGGTCACATAGAGGCTGTTGGCTTGTACCCTGAAGATGTCGTTGATGGTAGCGGGAATCTTATCCATAGAAAGGGGGCACTGAAAGGACCATTGCCTTACTGGGGGGATGGCTGTAGTGGTATGTATGATCCACCTTCAGATCTTGGCGATGCTGATTCCGGGTGTATTGTGGCAGAAGACAATATGATTCCCGGTATCCCACCTGATGGACCTGCAGTGAGAAGAACGTTATATACTACTGTTGCCGGTAGTCGTGTTGAATTTGATCCTGCAAATGTAGCTTCATTAAAAGCCTTGGTCAATCCAGATGGACTGGATATTGATTCGGATCTTACTGCGGATACAGATGATGATGCAAAGGCAGTAATTAATTATGTCCATCATCCGGGTTACGATAGTGCTGAATACGTTGGTACTCGTGATAAGAATTGGCCGTTGGCAGACATCTATAACTCAGGACTTGTTGTTGTTACTGCTCCTAAGGATGGCGATTGTGTTACCGCCGGAGGGTCTGAGGTCTGGGATAATATGGATGGCTACTGTGCATTCAAGGATGCTCAAGCTGGTCGAGAAGGTGTCATTTACGTTGGCACTAATGGCGGTATGATTCAGGCCTTTGAAACCGGGATGCCCGAGTATGTAGATGCGGGTGGTAACACTATTGCCGCAGTTGATGGCGGACGTGAAATGTGGGGTTATCTACCGAGCTTTGTTCTTGGAAAACTGAATGAGTTCAGCGATGGCCATAGATTTACCATGGATTTAACTGTGGTTGCAGCAGATATAGATACTTCCACCAATTTAACAGGTGCAGGATGGAAAACCATTCTGGTTGCTGGTCAACGTAAAGGCGGTACTGGTTATGCTGTACTTGATGTAACCGATCCTTCCAATCCTTTACCCATGTGGGAATTTACCGATCCAAATCTTGGGCAGACATGGTCGAAACCGTCATTTGGACGTATTATGATAAATGGTGTCAGAACTAGTGTTGTTTTCTTTGGTGGTGGCTACTCGCCGGATGCTGATAAAGGAAACCGCCTATTTATAATAAAGGCCAGTGATGGAGCTCTTATTAAGGAGTTTGTCGTAGGGAGCAGTTCTAATAATGTCCCCAGTGGGCTTAGAACCACACGTTTCCTCACCGATAAAGTCGGTACTGTTGTTGATTACCGTACAAATCTTAACAAGCTTCCCAATGGAACCACTGTGGATTACAATGATTGGAGAGATTTCATAGAAGCGGTCTACTTTGGAGATACCAGCGGTACGTTATGGCGTTTGCGTGACTTGAACAATTCAGAGGCTGCCACAACAGCTGATCCATTTGGTCCTCCATGGTCAACCAATGTATCTCTGGATGCCATGTATGTCCCTGATGCTGCTGATGCTCGACCAATTTACCATGTCCCCTTCGTACGTGATATCCAGAAGGGAAGCGTTGAAAACGGTGATGTGAACGGTTGTGTCAAGCGATATGTTCTTTTCGGTACAGGCAGTGAAAAAGATCCCAGTGTTTCGTATGATGGCACTGGCGCTCCCATTATTGACCATTATTATGAACTTGAAGATAGAGCGTTTGGTATTGGTGAAAATGATTCCGGGCATTCGCCAGCATGGACTGCTGCAGAAATTATTGATGGGAAGTTTCGTCTGAATTGGCGGATGAACCTTGGTGCTCAGGTTCCCTACGATCAATACGGCTTACTGTTGGATGCGGCAGGGGCAAAAGTTGTCTATTCTGGAAAGAATTATTTAAATGCACAAAATTTCATAATAAATAAGTCTACCTACGACAGTGAAGGCTGGAGTCTTGACGGCAATGGTCATCTGTTAAATCCTGCTGGCGAAAAGGTGGCAAATAAGGGGTTTTTCCTGTTCGATGATGGGACAGGAAGTTTATACAAAGAGTCTACGCTCTCTACTCTGGTTGCATCTTCAGGGACATATAAACTTCTTGATATTTCCTTGTGGGTCAATGATGAAAATAGTTGTATTCCAGATCCGGATGATGGTGCTTGTATTGTAGACACGTCCACATATAACTATGATAATGCAGGTTATATGACAGACGCTAGTGGGTCTAGAATAACTGTGGACGGTAGTGAAAAGAAAATTATAACTGACCCGGGCGAGAAGATTCTCTCTGCTGCTAGTGGTGCTGGAGGGTATCTTTATTTTACCAGCTATACACCTGAAGGTGGTTGTGCCATGGGGAAAAGTTATTTTTATGGTCTTGAAATATCTTCCTGTGACAGTACAACCTTAGCCACCGGCACCATTGAATATGATGAATCTGGGTCACCCTTGCACCCTGGTGGGGCACGTCGTGTAGGTGTTGGAACAGGTATAACTCCCGAGATAACTCTGGATGACGGAACGGCGTATGTAATTTCTTATGGTGGTGGTGAACCAACTATTAAACCTATGCAAGTGTCTACTGGAAGCACCACCTTATTGTTCTGGAAACAGGAGTAGTTCGGTTTTTGTCAATGATAGCAAGGGAGGTGCCTCCCTTGCTATCTGTTTACATGTGGCTATATAGAGGTGAAAGTTATGAAGGTTATAAGGAAAAATGTAGTTTTTTTAACAATAATTTGTAGTTTTTTTGTGATGAATGGAAGTGGAGCTTTTGCACAGTCGGTCGAGGACAATGTTACGGTATCGGATGACTCTATTCCTTCTCTTGAGATGCAAGGTGAAGAGGGGGGCTTTATCGATAGAGTGTCTGGGCCGATAGAGATGATTGGTCAAGGGGAAATTCGGCTAATGGGTGTGGATTACGATCTTAATGAAGAAGTAATCTGTTCCGATATGGATGATAATCTTCTGGAACCTGGTAGTCTCAAAGAAGGAGATGAAGTTGATCTTTATTTTCATTTCACTGATAAAAGCGTGGTTTCAATTAGGCTGAGTGGAATGGGAAATGGAGATGATGCTATTGTTCCTCTTGATGAACCTGCCAGAAACAAGGTGAACTCAAGGGAGATTAGAAGGAAGAAGGATGGTACTTATACAAATTAAATTGTATGCGCTATCTGCTGTGCCAAAGTGGACAACTCTCAGAAACACCCGAAGAGTCTTTTGACTATTCGGGTGTTTTTTTTGTGGAAGGGGCATGTCGTTTGTCTCGATTAAATTAGATGGAGTTGATTTGGAGTGTATAGGGAAAAAAGGAACAAACTCATAAAGTTGATCTTGCAATTTTAAACAATTTTTAGTAACTCAAAGGACATAACTTGTTTGTCTGAATGTCTATCAGGTGCGTTGGCATTCGGACTTCCTTAAAAGTTTGTTTCGATAATAAGATTACTTAGGAAAAAGAAGGTAATGGCCAAAACTGAAATTTATGCAAAACAGGTAGGGGTTGAAATTCGATTTGTTGAACTGTCGGATTTTGATGAAGCAGGTATTTTACTCGTAAAGAAGATGCGTTATAAGCGGGTCAAAGAAGTGCCCCAAATCAGTAAGGGCATAAAAAAAGTTCGAGAGCTAGGGATTCAAGAACTTATTGATCCAATGAAAAAGAGAATGATGGATCTACTCGAAGACCCTGCCTGGGTGGTCATATTATTTGATGCGGTCAAAAAAGAAGAAATTACTCCAACATTGCAGAAAATTCACAAAAATTAGCCGACATCTGCGAATACACTGTAGCTGTTGTTAGTAAAAGGGAGGAGTTGTTCGAGCCTCCCTTTTAAAATCATTAGAGTTAAACTACTTCAAAGCCGATTTTTGCAATAGCCGCTTTAACTAAGTCTGTGGGTATTTCCCCATCATAGCTGGCTTCTGCCTTATCGAGATCTACCCTTACATTTGATATCTTAGCGATATCCTCCAAAGCCTTTGTCACTGATGCCACACAATGCGGGCAACTCATCCCTTTGATTGATATAGTTGTCATTCTCGATCCCCCTTAGATAATTCTTTTATAAAGAATAAGCACATGGAATAGCGATGTTATGTGCTTTTTTCTTGCTGAAGCGTTGAGTAGTTATGATGTAATATTTAAACAGTTCCAAACATATTGCAAGGATAAATCTCTTTGCATTTGAGGGCTATAAGATATGAAGAAAATAGAACTCTCTGTGACAGGTATGCACTGTGCCGCCTGTTCCAGCAGGATAGAAAAGGTTGTTGGGAGCATGGATGGAGTGGAACATGCCTCCGTAAATCTTGCTGCTGAAACCATGGCCCTTCAATGGGATGAGGCGCAGCACAGTTTTGAGTCTATCTCCGAACGAGTTAGTGGCATGGGCTTTGGCCTGGAACCGATTGTTAATCAGGAGGATCTCTTTGAAAAAAACAGGGTAGAGACGGCAGCACGTTTAGCTGGCATGAAGCAGAATCTTATTTTCTCCATGCTCCTTGTCGTGCCGCTCCTTTTGATTTCCATGGGGGAGATGATGGGACTGCCCCTGCCGGAGGTCATTACTCCTCTCGCTCACCCGCTGAACTTTGCTCTTATTCAGTTTTTCCTTGTGTCAGCGATCATGTTTTTAGGACGTAGTTTCTATCTTAACGGGATTCCTGCACTGCTGCGACGGGTACCGAATATGGATTCCCTGATTGCTGTTGGAACCGGAGCAGCATTTATCTATTCCACCTGGAATCTTATCGAAATATCCTTAGGCATTGATGTGCAGATGAAGGTGATGGATCTCTACTTTGAGTCGGCAGGGGTGCTGATTGCCCTGGTCTCTTTAGGGAAATATATGGAGACCCGCTCTAAAGCTCACACCTCAGATGCCATTACAAAGTTAATGCAACTTACTCCTGAAACCGCAATCCTGTTAAGGGACAACGCTGGGGAGCTGGAACAGGAGGAGGTTGCAGCAGGGGATATTCATAAAGATGATCTTCTTCTGGTTCGTCCTGGGGACAGGATTCCCGTTGATGGTGAAATTATAAAGGGTAAGAGTGTGGTGGATGAATCCATGCTCACCGGCGAGTCCCTTCCCGTGTCTAAAAAGATCGGTGATATCATAATCGGAGGCACTCTCAACAGCAGCGGAGTACTCCATGTCCGGGCCACACAGGTGGGGCAGGATACCATGCTGTCCCGTATCGTTCGTCTGGTACAGGAGGCCCAGGGCTCCAAGGCACCCATTGCGGGTATGGCAGATCGTATTAGCCTTTACTTTGTGCCGGTTGTTATGGGGATTGCGTTGCTTACCGGACTTTCCTGGTATTTTATCGGAGGGGCCGAGTTCTCCACAGCCCTGCGTTTTTTTATCGCTGTGATGGTTATTGCATGCCCTTGTGCCATGGGGCTTGCCACCCCCACCTCCATTATGGTGGGTACAGGACGTGGTGCCCAGCTTGGTGTTTTGGTAAAAGGTGGGGAGGCACTTGAGATGGCCGAAAAAACACAGGTTCTTGTCTTTGATAAAACAGGAACCTTAACCCATGGAAAACCTCAATTGACCACCATCGAGGCCGTGGCAGACAATGCCGATATCAATGATCTGCTGTTTCTGGCCGCCTCATGTGAACAGAATTCCGAACATCCCTTAGCCCTGGCCCTTGTCGCAGCGGCTGTTGAAAAAGAGATCCGTATCGTTCAGCCGAATTCCTTTGAGGCCGTACAGGGCAAGGGAATAGTGGGAGAGGTGGATAGCAGGACTGTGTTGCTTGGTAACAGACAGCTCCTCGAAGAAAAAGGAATCAGTGTTTCTGTTATGGAGGAAAAGGTTGCAGAGTTATCTGCCCAGGGACAGACCGTTCTGTTTCTTGCTGTAAATGGTGATTTCGCAGCAATTTTTGCAGTTGCAGACACCCTGAAACCTGAAGTTCCCGTGGCCGTAAAACGTATGCGTGACATGGGACTGCGTCTTATTATGCTCACTGGAGATCAGGAGGCAACTGCTCATGCTATAGCTGGTCAGGCCGGTTTAAGCGAGGTTATAGCCGGGGTACTTCCTGACAAAAAGGCAGATGTAATTCAACAACTCCAGGAGCAGGGGCTTCGGGTGGCCATGGTGGGGGATGGTATCAATGATGCTCCGGCACTGGCCCGCGCCGATGTGGGGATTGCCATGGGGACCGGTATCGATATCGCCATTGAATCAGGCGACATGGTCATTATGAAAGGAAATCTTGATGGGGTGATTACTGCCCTTTTATTATCAAAAGCGGTGATGCGTAATATCCGGCAGAATCTCTTTTGGGCCTTTGCCTATAATATAGTGGGTATTCCGGTTGCTGCAGGATTGTTGACCCTCTTTGGCGGCCCAGCACTTAATCCTATGATTGCGGGAGGTGCCATGGCACTCAGCTCTGTCTCTGTGGTATCTAATGCCCTGCGCCTTCGTTTGTTTAAGGTTTGATCAGGGGGGCGTACCGTCCAATGTTTTCACTTGACTTTTTCCCCGACAGATTTATATATATAAACGCTTAACTGAATGCTTGTTCATTTCATTGCTGTTCCAAAAATTTGGATCAGTACATTTTGAAAATTAACTTAAGAGGATGTCATTATGGCTTCAAAATTGGTTGCCCCACATGGTGGAAAAGGTCTTGTTTGTGCACTTCTCAGTGGTGCCGATCGTGATGCTGAGCTTGAGAAAGCAAAGGGTCTGAAACAGGTTGAAATCTCTGATCGTGCCAAAGGCGATCTGATCATGATGGGAATTGGTGGTTTTTCTCCCCTGACCGGTTTCATGGGCAAGGCTGACTGGAAAGGTGTTTGTGAGAACTTCAGCATGGCGGACGGAACCTTCTGGCCTGTACCCATAACTCTTGACGTTGATAAATCCGAAGGCATCAATGCTGGCGATGAGATCGCTCTTGTTAAAGATGGCGAAGTCTTTGCCACCATGAATGTCACCGAAGCTTTTGACATGACTGACGATGATAAAAAATGGGAATGTGAGAAAGTTTTCATGGGCGAAGGCGAAGAGTCCGTTGATGGAA
>CAYWMZ010000016.1:0-13002 GCA_964459485.1 uncultured Desulfocapsa sp.
GCCTTAAGACTGCAATCCTGCAACTCTTCTCCCACGAAACCAAGACCCCTTTAAATGGTATTCTCTTAGGGAGCCAACTTATTCTTGACACCCCTCAGTTGCCAGAAAAAATAGCCGAGTACGCCCAGTTAATTAAACTTTCTGGAGAACGAATCCACGATTTAGTTAGAAAAATACTCCTTCTCTCCAGCCTCAGGAATAAAAGAAAATTAAAGAGTGGAAACCAATCTGTATCAAAATACCTAACAGGTGTGGCACGTCAGGTCGAGTCTCAAAAAGAACAAAGGGTTAAGATCACCATTCAATGTGATACAGACTTCCTGCTCAATGTGGACTGGGAGCTCTTTCATGAGGCCTTTATGGCCGTAGTCGATAATGCGATCAAGTACTCCCCTGACAACACTGAAGTTGAGCTTTCTGTCAGCTTTGATGATACTCTTATTTCCTTCAAAGTTGTAGACCAGGGCCAGGGAATCGACATCGAATCTCAGGAGAAGATTTTTGATGAATTTTATTCCCAAAACATTGAAAACCACACGAAAGGTACGGCCCTGAGCCTTGCCATTGCCAGGGAAATAATGCATCTTCACCACGGCAATCTTGAAGTACGAAGCATCCCTGGCAAGGGATCCTGTTTTGATTTTACCCTCCCCATCGCCCTGGGAACCTTTTGATGATCAAAACAGTTCCAACCGAAGGGTATCTTTTTAAATATTTCAAAGTGAGCAGATAAGATGTTTTTTGAGTATGAACTGAAACGTCATCATCAAACCCTAACAAAAAAATTTGATCCAGAGGAAATCTCCGCCCTTATCGACCATGCCTTGGTCGATCTCAAAAAGAGGAGTATTGCTGGAATAATCATAGTGCCGCTCGCCTTTCTCGTGGGTGGTTTTGCCACGGATTACGCTTCTGAGCAACCAGCACTCTTCCTCTTCCTGGGAGTAATCCTTGGAATTGCGACCTTCTGTAGGATACTTGTGATGATCGCCTTCTCCAGGGGAAAAGTGAAAAACCGACATTTTTGGGTTCATCTTTTTTTTTGGGCAAACATCTCTGTTGCCGTGGTATGGGGCTGTTTCAGCTCAACCTCCGTCATCTTCTATTACGACTCTATTTCCATTACCCTAATTTTTATCCTGCTTGCAGGACTCAGTGGTGGATCTGTTGCTAGTTATTGTATATGGAAATTACTCTCCTACTCCTATCTTATCATTATTCTTGCTCCATCAATTATTGCTGAATTTTATATTGGAAATCGTATTAGCATATCCATTGGGGTAGCCGTTGCCTTTTTCCTCGCCTTTAATCTCTTTCAGGCCAAGCTCTGGAACAGAGAATTCTGGTATTCACTCATCAATATTTTTCGTATTGAAAAGCACTCCACCCAACTTGCCAGCCTTAACCGTAAACTCAACGATGAGATCCTTGATCACAAACAGACGGCACGAGCTATAGAAACCAGTAAAAAAAAGTTACAAGATATCTACAACTCAGCTCACGATGGTATCTACATACTTGAACTCAACGGACAAGTTATAGATATAAATGATACTATCCTTGCCATGTTTCAGGTTAGCCGTAAGGAGGCCTTACAGTTTGATATCAAAAAGAGTTTTCATTCATCTGGTAACAAAGCGATTGATCTAAAAACTATCTGGAATGCTGCGGTAGGCGGACAGGATCAGGAATTTCCATGGCAAACAACCCTTGTGGGACGTGAAGGCATTTCAACCATTCAAGTCAACCTACGAAGGACTTCGTGGGGAGAACACCATGTTATCATTGCCACCATTCGTGACATCACGCCACAGATTGAGGCCCTAAACAGTACCATGGCTGCCCATCGTGCAAAATCAGACTTCATGGCAAATATGTCTCACGAACTCCGCACACCTTTACACGGAATCCTTGGTTATGCTCGTCTAGGTGTTAAGCGCAGTGATACTATTTCCAGGGAAAAACTGATGGAGTATTTTTCTATTATCCATGAATCAGGGACGAGGTTGATGCGCTTGGTGAACAACGTGCTCGACTTTTCCAAGATGGATGTGGGAAAGATGAAATATAGTATGAAGAGACACGACCTGTTACCTAATATTTATCAGCAACTTGCCGAGTTGAAACCCATTGCTGCTAAAAAAGGTCTGCAATTCAAGGTGGAATGTCAGGAAGGTCATTGTCTGGCCTACTGCGACCAAGAGAAAATCGCTCAGGTTATCCTCAACCTCCTGTTTAATGCTATTAAATTCAGCGCCCCAGAAAGCACCATTAAAATTATCTGTACCCCTTTTAATGGCGAGTCGGGCTCTCCAAAGCAGAAAATTATTGTGGCTAATAAGGGGAACCCTATCCCAGAAGATGAGATTAGCACTATTTTTGAGAAATTTATCCAATCCTCAACCACGGATACCGGTGCTGGTGGTACAGGTCTCGGCCTTGCCATATCAAAGCAAATAATATCTAATCACAAGGGAAAAATTTGGGCTGAGAATGCCCCTAATGGCGAAACTCTCTTCCAGTTTATCCTTTCAAGGGAAAAGAACATTTTGGAATAGGGAGTTGACCCGACACGGACTAAACGCCCTACTACTGCCCGGTAATTTCCCTATAAATATTGGCAGAACGTTTCTGAGCCTTAGCTATTTCCTTGCTGCTAAGTATGGTCTGGAGGAATTTTTTTGCAGCAATCCCACGGGCGTCACCATTGGCAGCGGCCAGATTAAACCAGGTATAAGACTCTACTATATCCACCCGTTCTACCCCATTTCCAGTATACCAGAGTATCCCCATGTTGTATTGGGCCAGGGGATACCCTTTTCTAGCGGCCTTCTCAAACCAGTATCTGGCCTTTTCAAAATCCCTATCATTGCCCCGACCTGAGAAATAGAGGAATCCCAATTCACTCTGAGCCTCCTGGTCGCCAGATTCTGCAGCCTTCTCATACCAGTGTAAGGCCTCTTTGAAATTCTGAGGCACATTACTACCGGTAATAAAAAATTCTGCCAGTATCCGTTCGGACTCCTTGGAGCTTTTTCCTTCTTCGGCAGCTTGATAGAGCCATTTAAATGCCTGTGACCGATTAACAGGGGTACCAAATCCTCTCATATACATCCCCCCGACGATGAACATGGCGTTCACATCCCCTTCATTAGCAGCCTTGCGGTAAAGCTTAAAGGCCCGGCCCATGTTCTGGACGACACCTGTTCCGTAGTAATATTTCCTGGCAGTGGACATTATAGTTTCATTGGCCTTGGCCACGTCCAAGATAAAACCACTGAAGAATACTACCAATAGCAAGATATAAATCGAAAAAGTTGTTTTAGGGATTTGCTTCATATTGCTTATCAGTTAAGGGTAAATATTAAAAAATTGAGCGCCACAAGGTAACAGCACGAAAATTATTGATTTGAACCGTACCAAAAATCAGACTATCCTTGATACCATCAACTTTCAAGAAGTTCTGTGATCAAAAACTCCAATCTGGGCCCATTATATTTAAAAAAGCAGTGGTAGGAGTAGAATATATTTTGTATAAAGTATTGTACTTTACATCAGCTTTTCAGCAATGCAAATGTGGGACTGTTTAAGACCTGTTTATCTCATTGTTCTTATGGCAGTAGGTTATACGGAGGGGAATGTAAACAAAGGCAGGTAGCGTATTGCTGGATACTTCTTTTTTCGCTGAAGTCAGTCTCTTATATCATTATTAGCATCAGGACACTTATGAAAACTCCTTCTCAATTATGCAAATTTATTCTTTTGGCCTTTCTTCTCTTATCCTGCCCCACTCTTGGTATTTCTCGAACTGTCAGTGTCAGAAAGGATAATGTCAATGTTCGAAGTGGCCCCGGTATCAATTTCCCGGTCTCCATGGAGTTATTTAAGGGCTATCCTCTAAAAGTGCTGGCAACTAAAGGCGATTGGCTGAAAATAACTGATTTTGAAAATGATGAAGGTTGGATATACTCACCCCTTGTTGCTCCCAACACCACCGTAATTGTCAACGGTAAGAAATCAATCAATATGCGTTCAAAACCGGACACCAAGGGGGCTATTGTGGCAACAGTTGACCGTGGTGTTGTCTTGACCAAAATTTCCACCAAGGGGAAGTGGGTCAAGGTTCGTCATACTCAAGGCGCTGTTGGCTGGATATACAGGCCGCTGCTCTGGCCCTGATTATTTATCATCTCTTCCATGGGGTCTGTTCTTGCCACATGCCCCCATGGAACCTGATAACTGTCCAGTTCCCCGTAGCAATACGTTCTTCTTGCTTCTCTTCTTGCTCAATCTCCTCAGTTTGTCCTTAAAAAAACAGGTTCCACAACACACTATTATTAGCTTAAGCATTCCACGTCATTTCTTAGTTTTGTTCTCAATATTTGGTGCCGATGGCTAAGGTATCACCTAAAATAGATATTAAGCATTAGCCGGCACATTCCCCCTTTACAACAAACCCTTTGCCTCACCAACAAACCCTCTTTCCCCACTGCGGTAACCCCATAAACCGAATTCATCTGGTAACAGAAATAGCACAAACTATCCATACGTTCCACCACCCTTTCGCAAAAAAAAAGCTTGACTCTCTCAGGATTCTCTGTATCTTGAAAAAGAGGGTGTTGCATAAATGTTGCACTACACTCACACCACAATTAATTTTCTTTTAGATCAGCATTTTGTCAGATTTAGTTTTTTTTGGCCCATTCACAAATGAATGAGGCCTCATTTATAAATGCCGGTTTTCACCAGAAAAATCGACCGGTTCATCTGATCACAGAGATGTGTTTCAAGTATCAGGAGGAGCAGAATGGACGTCAATAAATTAGAAAAGCTAAGGAATGAGGGTGTTGAGCTCTTACCGTCAGAAGAACGCCGCAACTTCCTGAAAATGGGACTGACTGTAACAGGTGTATTCCTTGGGGGAACCGTACTTTCACTCAGCTCAGTTTGTGTAGTAAGAGGTGGAAATACAGATTCAGTTATCCCGACAGAAGGACAATACCCCTACCCGAAGCACTACGGTATGGTTATCCGGCAAAACAACTGTATCGACTGTGAACGATGCATTGATGCCTGTAGGCAAACAAACCATGTCCCCGAAGAACATGGGGCGTGGAGAACCACCATTCAGGAACGAATCACTACGGTTGAGGGAAAGGAGAAACAGGAATTTAGACCTATTCTTTGCAACCACTGTAACCGCCCTCCCTGTGTCAGGGTCTGCCCCACAAAGGCAACCTACAAAGATCCCGAAACAGGAATTGTTTTAATGAACTATAAAAAATGTATTGGATGCAAGACCTGCATGGCTGCCTGTCCTTACAACGCAAGATATTTTAATCACGACAAGTATGCCATCGATAAGTGCAACTTCTGTCTAGATACCCGCCTTGTATTCGGTGAAAAAGAAACAGCATGCGCTGCTGCCTGTCCAGCTGATGTTCGAGTATTTGGAGATATAAAGGATACATCATCTAAAATTTACAAACTTCTGCATGAGCCTGACAACAAAATCTGGGTTATACGTCCCGAATGCGGTGCCCTTCCAAACGTATTTTATATGAACGCATAGGATGGGATTGGAGTCCTTCACCTTAAAATTGGAGCACCTAAGGTCTCCTTTCACCTTTTTACTCAGATTTCAGGGGAAAAATAAATGAAAAAAGTTTATCTCAACACCTTTGCTGCAACAGTACTTGCGGCGACTATCACTTTTGCAGGCAACGCCTCTGCTTCAGATGATTACGATGTGAGCACCTTTGGACCGAAGAATCCTATCGTATGGAACATTCCGATCAAGGCCTCATTCTCCCATAGAGTTCATACCGATGACGCTGGACTAGACTGTGAATCCTGTCATGACGAAATTTTTGCAATGCAAAGGGGAACTGCCGTCCGAACTGGCAGATTTAACATGAAGTCCATTGCTGAGGGTGAATTCTGCGGCACCTGCCATGATGGTGATACCGCCTTTGCCTCTAACACAAATTGCAGTGCTTGCCATGTAGCCCCCAAGGATCCAATAGTATGGACAAAACCGGTTAAGGCTGTTGTCTTTCAACATGGCCTCCATACCGAAGAGTATGGCTTGGAGTGTGATGCTTGTCATAATGATGTGTTCACTATGAAATTTGGAGTAGCAGAACAGTCACCTGACTTTACTATGAAGGCCCTTTATGCAGGTCAATACTGCGGTAAATGCCATGACGGAGAGACTGCCTTTGCCTCAAATACACTCTGCAACAATTGCCATATCGGAGTGAAGGGCTACGACAGGATGGTGGGCAGTTCCCACCATTCAAGTGCTACGGAAGACCCGACTGATGACCATTAACCAAAGACAATGCCCCCCCATACACTGATAACAAAACTTAATTTATGAAACACAAGATTCATAAAATCAGGAGTGCAGGAGAATTAATATGGCCAACAATTCAATAACAAATATATTTGCCCAAACCCAGGATAATAGCCTGGCGACCCCCGGAATGAATAGAGCTACAATTATTTCTCTTATTCTGGTCGTTCTTGGTCTCGGGTGTGGCGTCTCAGCCTTTATTTTTGGACATGAAAATGTTTACAACAATACCCGGGAGGTTCCTTGGGGCCTCCTGATTTCCACTTATGCCTTCTGGGCTATAACGTCCACTGGTCTATGCATTTATGCCGCAATTTCTCATATCTTCGGTGGCACGCGCATGGCCATTGTAAGTAACAGAATGGTTTGGATGTCAATCATATGTATCCTCGGTGCCTTTGCTACCATCGGTGTTGAGATCGCAAGCCCGCATAGAATGTTGCTCTACAATGTAATCTCCCCAAACCCAACCTCAAATATTTGGTGGATGGGTACGCTATACGGTTTGGCCGTCGGGTGTATGATTGTTGAGTTTTTTGGAATTGTAACAGGTCTTGCCAAAATTGCAGTTGTCCTTGGTACCATGGGGGCAGTGGCCGAAGTACTTGCAAACAGCTGTCTCGGTGGTGTATTTGCCACCCTTCCATCCAGGCCCTATTGGTACGGTGGCCAACTGCCTATCTATTTTCTTACCGCAGCATTTCTTTCAGGTGCTGCTGCAACGGTATTGTTTAACTATCTCGCGTATAGAATCCGAAATACCAAGATGAGTGAAGATGTAAAAATGGGCCTCAAGAGTGCTGGCAAGGCCATGGCACTTGTACTAATTTTATACTCTGTAGCCACATTCTGGAGACTGATCATGTACTTTGTGGGCGGTTCGGAACTCGGTCGTATAGCTGCTGAAGCTCTGATTTCGGGGCCACTCTCCATTAATTTCTGGGTCATTGAAGTGTTCATTGGCCTTCTTATCCCCCTTATGTTGATTACTCTGTCCCGATTACAAAATGTTGGGATGATGGCCCTTGCAGGATTCTTAATTCTTGTTGGCCAGTTTATTGCCCGCTACGACCTTGTTGCTGCCGGTTTATTAGTTCCAGGAACTCTTGGCTGGGACAATGCTCCGACATATTTCAACTATGTCCCATCTTTTTTTGAAATGGCAGTGGTAGCTGGCAGTGTAAGTCTTGTTGCCTTTGGCTTTCTACTTGGAGAGAGGATTTTTGGTAAGATCTTTATTCAAAAGAACCATTAATAATATATCGCTACCATAGATAGTTGTACCTCGGGGAGAAGATGTGCCGTAGCCGCCCTTCTCCCCGAGACTGCGTGCGTACTCTTTGAATGAGTCGCGCCCACACTGTTTAACAGCCGCCGCCCTTCACAACCTCCACAAGAGCCTACAAGACGGTATGTCTGACTCAACAGTCAAAAAAACCTTCTCACATAATATAGCTAAGGATCCGGTAAACCTTAACAACTACTCTACCGAGGGTGGAAATGAACTTTTCCAGGCCATCCAAGACCCTGTTCTAATAGTCACCCCCGATGGTATTATCATTGATGCAAATAACGCTGCCCTTAAAGCTGCCCGGAAGAGTAAACTCGAGATTATAGGAAAAGGGATCTGTACCATCATTCATGGGGGAAGTCTCCCCCACATTAAGTGTCCGCTTGAAAAATTTCTGCTTACCTGCTCACCTAGGGTGGAAGAGACCACACTTCCTGGGCTTTCAGGTGAATACCATCTCACTATTTCTCCGGTAAGAGACCGAGACAACAAGGTTCGCAAAATTATCCTGCTTGCAAGGACACTGACCAGTGACGAAGTCCGAAAGGCAGATTCCATGCGAACAGCGCAGATGGCTGCCATTGGTGAACTTGCAGCAGGAGTAGCCCATGAAGTCAATAATCCCATCACTGGGATTATAAATTTCGCCCAACTTCTTTTAGATGACAGCCAGAAAGATTCTCTTGAGGCAGAACTCCTGGAAAGGATAGTAAACGAAGGTGAACGGGTCGCTTTGATAATCAAAAACTTGCTCTCCTTTGCCCGTGAAAACGAAATCATAAGTGAACCAATAGAAATTTCGCATATTATACATGACAGCATGTCACTCGTTGCCCATCAACTCAAAAAAGATGGCATCAAAATCATAACTGAACCTCCAAAAAATAACTGTCTGGTTCATGGTAACTACACACAACTCCAGCAGGTTATTTTAAATCTACTGAGCAATGCCAGGTTTGCCCTTAACGCTCGCTATCCCACTTCCTCCCCTAATAAAACCCTTAAGATCAGTTGCTATCACTTTTTCAAAGAAGGAGGACAGCCAATGATCCAAATCACTTTCAAAGACACGGGAACCGGGATTCCACAAGCTTTCCTTAAACGTTTATTTGATCCTTTCTTTACCACCAAACCATCTGGAAAGGGCACCGGACTAGGTCTGAGCATCAGCTATGGAATAATTCATGATCATGGCGGCACTATCAAAGTTGACTCCGTTATCCATCAGTATACGAAGATGATAATAGAACTTCCAACCTCCGGTGTCTAACAATGGATACTGCAACTATAGAAAGAAAAAATACGCATATCCTGATTGTTGACGATGAGGCCAGTATTCGCCTCACCTTTGAAATGTTCCTGGCTAGAGAAGGCTACGGATCCATTGTCACAGCCTCCACACTTGCCGAGGCACTAAAGGCCATCCAAAACAACAAATTTGACCTTATTATCAGTGACATAGTACTTGAGGGTGAAAGGGGTACCGACTTGCTCTGCAAAATAAGAGAAGCGGGAATAGAGTGCCCGGTTGTAATGGTAACCGGTTTTCCAAATCTTGACTCTGCTGCCGAGGCTGTACGTTTTGGAGCCTTTGATTATATTTCCAAGCCAGTTAACAAGGAGACTCTTCTTAAATTTGTCAGACAGGCCCTGAAACACTGGAGGCTTGAAAATGAGAAGAAGAATCTCTTCCAGGAAAACGAAAAAATCAAACGCTACCTTGAAGCAATTTTCAGTTCTGTTCGTGATGCCATTATCACCATAGACAACAAAATGAACATCGTACAGCTCAACGACACTGCAAAACAATGGCTCCTGTTCAGTAATACAGAAAATGTCGAATACCCTCTCCTTAGCACCTATAAAAGCGAGATGGGTAAGGCCTGTTTCCAAGATGCGAACCAGGTTTTATCAAGCCGCAAAGAGGTTCGAGAACACCAAGTAGAATGCAGACAGCCTGATGGCAACCTACGCATAATCAGCCTCAACGCAGCCCCCCTGGAAGACGGTCATGATGAATTTAACGGCGTGGTTATTGTGGCTCGCGACATAACCATGCCAGAACCTAAAGCCGACACTAACCTTAGGAATAATTTTCATGGCTATGTTGGTTCAAGTCAGGTTATGCAAAATGTTTACAACCTCATCGAAAATGTAGGTAAAGTTGATACGGCAGTTTTGGTCACAGGAGAATCAGGTACCGGCAAAGAACTTGCCGCCGATGCCCTTCACGCTGAGAGTACCCGACATAACATGCCCCTTGTTAAGGTAGATTGTGCCGCAATGCCGGAAGAATTATTAGAAAGTGAACTGTTCGGCCATGTTAAAGGAGCCTTCACGGGAGCCGAGAGAAACAGGGAAGGCCGATTGTTACAGGCCCATAACGGAACCCTGTTTCTTGATGAGATAGGTGATGTCTCTCCTCGAATGCAATTGCGCCTATTGCGTTTTCTCCAGGAAAAGACCTTTACCCCAGTTGGCCAGGATTCCCATGTTAAAGTAGATGTGAGAATTATAGCTGCCACCAATGTTGATTTCACAAAAAAGGTTGAAGAAGGCTCCTTTCGTCAAGATCTTTATTATCGTCTCAAAGTCGTAGAAATAAAACTCCCTCCATTACGCGAACGAAAAGGAGGGATTCCTATCCTGGTTCATCACTTTCTCTCATTGTTTCGAAAAAAACTTGACCGCAATATTCACGGTATTTCAGATCAGGCCATGGATGCCTTATCTCGATATTCCTGGCCTGGCAATGTTAGAGAACTACGCCATGTAATCGAACGTTCCTGTGTTTTATGTGAGGGGTCTACTATTTCTCTTGAACACTTCCCCGACGAAATTCAAAATCAAGAGAACAACTCTTCCTCTCACCTTATAGCAACTCCTCCAAGTGAAGCTCTTGCTTCTCTGCCTCCCTATATCAGTGAGAAAGATGAAATTATAGAAGCCCTCAAGAGGACCCGAGGCAACAAATCAAAAGCCGCAAGAATGTTAAACATCGACCGCTCCACCCTCTACCGCAAGATGCAAAGGATAGGCATCGCAAGTGACATAGTAACTATACTGGAATCAATGGAAGTTGAGCCGTGATGCAATAGTGTTGCATTTAACACCGAAAGCAACACTATTGC
Organism: uncultured Desulfocapsa sp.; assembly: GCA_964459485.1. Taxonomy (GTDB): domain Bacteria; phylum Desulfobacterota; class Desulfobulbia; order Desulfobulbales; family Desulfocapsaceae; genus Desulfocapsa. Next base: position 10,781 of record CAYWMZ010000016.1, read on the forward strand.
ACCACATGTGGCCCACACGCCACACTTTAGCTACACTTTCCGGCACCCCCATACTCCTCACTTCCCCATCCATCGCCTTCCCCCAAAGCCCACGCAGATAGCACTCTCACCACTTTCTCCCGTGAACAAACAAGCACTTCATTAAATTGGCACGCCATATGCAACACTTTAAGTGTGCAGCAAACTGGCTCCACTCAAATATGAGGAGCAAACAGACGCTAAAGCAAAATTACTTAACAACCATAGCCCGAGAGAATTATCATGAAACTAATTCGTTCTACTAAAAGCAGCACCAGATGTGCATCTCCAAAAACTGATGGTACCGTTGAAATTTCCAAAGTAAGCATTTCGTTTCTGTCTTTTACGGCTGCCTCTATTGGATGCTGGGCCCTTGCCGGACTGGTGACTGCCACTATGACGAATGGGGGTACCGTTAAACTCTTTCAGAATTTCATTAGCCTTTTGACAGCATAAAATATTAGACCTATTAAACCTTTGCAAAAGCAACAAAGGAACCCAATGAAAGCAGAAGCTGTTACAATTGAAAAACAAGACACTGATAACGCAGTACATGAGACTGAACATGTTGACAGTGAGATGTTCAAGGTTGCTATGTTCACAACCGCAATTGGTGCAATGGCTGTCGGAATATGGGGCCTTGTGTGCTTATCGAGTGCCATCCTAAAAAATGGTGGTCCGGTCGAGATGCTAAATAATCTTTTCCATGCTATTTCAGGTTCATAGTACATCCATGAAAGGCTAGGAACAATACAGCAGAACCATTCAGACCCAAAAGTATTACCTGTAGCGCTAACCCCGCTTGGAAACAACACTTTCTTTAAAATTTACAGGTTAAATAAACCTATAACGCTTTTCAACTCTTTAAAAGGAAAATATCATGAGCAACGCAAACACCAAACAGACCACAAACGCCATCGTCCATGAAGCCGTTCACACTGACAGTGAATTATATAAAGTAGGGGCAGTACTTACCTCTGCATTTGCTGTGGGCATAGGAGTTTGGGCTGTGATCTGTCTTTCTTCAGCCTTTATGTCTGAAGGGCCTATCACCATGGTCAAAGGACTCATCGGTGCAGCAACTGGTACCATGTGATCCCCCCCCCCCCCCCCCCTCGCTCCAGTACTTTTGAGAGCGAGGGAATTTATAAAGCCAGAGAGATTAATGCTCTCTGGCTTTTTTTTTTAGCTTTCTCTGTGACCGTGCGTTACAATTCCACACTGTATTTGATAACTTTTTTAAACTACGCATTTGAGGGTATTCCCAAACAGCCATTCCTATAGTAAACTAAGAAATGAATTCCTGAAGAATTCAAAGGAATTCATTTCACATTTCTTATCTAACTTTAATTTACTCAGTGACATATTACGAAAAAAGCCACGACTTCATACTCAGAAAGGATCCACAGCCAATCACTATATTATCACGCCCTTTTTCATTATTTTAAGTCTTTTATTTTCACCATAGGGACAGCATGGCAATATTGATCAGAAACCTCTTCATATTCTTCCTTTTTACTGCCATTCTTGGTGGGAGCTATGGATTTTGGAAACTTGAACACCAATTACGAACTGTAACCTACAGTGAATTTAGGTATTGCCTTGCTCATCACGATTTAGTATCCACCACTTTTACAGGTAACAAGGTTATTGTAACGCACAAGGGGGGCGACAGTTACGAGACTACTGTTCCGAACCCAGAAAAGCTCATCTCCGAACTTCAGGATCGAAACATTCAAATTATATTTAAAAAGGACAGATCTGAGCAGTATTTTCAGGCGGTCGTTATAGGATACGTTGTCCTCCTTCTTCTCACGGTTATCATTTCCTTAAGCCGCAAGAAGAGGCTCGAGGAAGATGAAAACAAATTTGCCTCAGACAAGCTTATTCTACCTGATGAGGATCAAGCAGCTATTACGTTTTCAGATGTTGCAGGGATTCCTGAGGTACTAGAGGAATTGCAGGAGATCGTTAATTTCCTTAAAGATCCAAAACAGTACAGTCAGATTGGGGCAGTAAGTCCAAAGGGAATACTGCTACAAGGCCCGCCAGGTACCGGAAAAACACTTCTTGCCAGAGCCATTGCCGGAGAAGCCGAGGTTCCGTTTTACAACTTCAGCGGCTCTGATTTTGTTGAGATGTTTGTTGGCGTTGGTGCTTCACGGGTTCGAGATATTTTTAAAGAGGCAAAAACAAATGCCCCC
>CAYWMZ010000017.1:0-12748 GCA_964459485.1 uncultured Desulfocapsa sp.
CGGTGGAGGATCAGTATCTGGCCATCTGTGAGACCATCACCCACCTGGTGGATCTTGTGGAGCAGGATTACCAGTTGTTGATCACCCACGGCAACGGCCCTCAGGTCGGTTTTATCATGCTGCGTTCGGAGATTGCCCGGGAACAGATCGGGCTCCATATTGTGCCCTTAAGTTCCTGTGTGGCGGATACCCAGGGAGCCATTGGCTTGCAGATTCAGCAGGCTCTCACCGATGAGTTGCAGCACCGGAATCTTGTGGCCAAGGCGGTGACCGTGGTGACGCAGGTTGAGGTCAGTCCTTTGGACCCCGGCTTTGTTCATCCCGATAAGCCCATTGGGGAGTTTTATTCTGTAAAACAGTTGCCGAGCCTAAAAAAGCAGCATCCGGACTGGATTCTACAGGAAGATGCAAACCGGGGCTATCGCCGGGTTGTAGCATCTCCAGTTCCCCTGAAAATTGTGGAGCAGGACGCAGTAATTGCACTCCTTGACCAGGGCTTCCATGTGGTTGCCGCAGGGGGCGGCGGGGTGCCGGTGGTGCGCAGTGATATCGGGCTCACCTCTGTGGATGCCGTAATCGACAAGGACAAGACCGCCTCGCTGCTCGCCTTCAACCTGAACGCCCCCCTGCTTGTGATCTCTACAGCAGTGGAGCAGGTGATGCTGAATTTTGGAACAGACAGGGAAGTGTGTCTGGGGCAGGTGAAGGTGGCGGAGATGGCGGGCTATCTGAAGGCTGGTCATTTTGCCCCCGGATCAATGGGCCCCAAGATTGAGGCCGCCATCGCCTTTATTAGTGGTGGCGGTAAGAGAGTCATTATCACAAACCCGGAAAATATAGGCGAAGCCATTCGCCACGGAAAGGGAACACAGATCATCCCTTAAGATATCAGGAGATTGGATTATGGACAGAATAGGAATTGAAGAACTCATCAGGGAGCTTGCCACCCTGGATTACCAGAAGATGTACAACAATGACTTCCTCCTCACCTGGGAGAAATCCAGCGACGAGATCAGTGCCACCTTCACCGTGGCTGAAATCCTGCGTGCTATGCGGGAGCAGAATATCTCAAGCCGCATCTTTGACTCAGGGCTGGGTGTTTCTCTGTTTCGGGACAACTCCACCCGTACTCGTTTCAGCTTCAGCAGTGCCTGTAATCTCTTAGGCCTTGAGGTGCAGGATCTCGATGAAGGTAAATCGCAGATTGCCCATGGTGAGACGGTGCGGGAGACCGCCAATATGGTCTCTTTTATGGCCGATGTGATCGGTATCCGGGATGATATGTATATCGGGAAGGGCAACGCCTATATGCGTAATGTGGCCGCTTCTGTCCAGGCGGGACACGATGAGGGTGTGCTTGAGCAGCGTCCCACCCTGGTAAACCTCCAGTGTGATATCGATCATCCCACCCAGTCCATGTCCGATATGCTCCATATCATCAAACATTTTGGCGGAATCGAGAATCTGGCCGGTAAAAAAATCGCCATGACCTGGGCCTACTCTCCATCCTATGGTAAACCCCTTTCCGTACCCCAGGGGGTTATTGGCCTGATGACCAGATTCGGTATGGATGTGGCCCTGGCTCATCCTGAAGGATACGAGGTGATGCCCGAGGTGGAAGAGGTGGCACTGCGTCAGGCAGAAGAGTCTGGTGGCAGGTTCAGCAAGTCCAATTCCATGGAAGAGGCCTTTGCCGGGGCCGATATCGTTTACCCCAAGAGTTGGGCACCCTTTGCGGCCATGGAAAAACGTACCGATCTCTATGGCAATGGTGATATGGATGGTATCAAGGCCCTGGAACAGGAGCTTCTTATCCAGAATAAACAGCATATGGACTGGACCTGCACCGAAGAGCGTATGGCCACCACCAATAATGGTTCTGCCCTCTATATGCACTGTCTGCCAGCAGATATCACGGGGGTCTCCTGTGAGAATGGCGAGGTTGCGGCCTCGGTCTTTGACAGGTATCGGGTGGCTCAGTATAAAGAGGCCAGTTACAAGCCCTATATTATTGCGGCCATGATCTTTCTGGCCAAGCAGAAGAACTCGGCGGACGTTTTGCAGCGTTTGCTGGATCGGGCCACTCCCCGCAGCTTCTAACCGTACTTTTTAAGGGAACAGAGATGATGGAACTTCGGCTTAACGGCGCAATAAAGCAGTACCATGGCGATGGTAAGACCTCTCTGCTCTCCTGGTTGCGTGAAGATCAGAATCTCACTGCCGCCAAAGATGGCTGTTCTGGCCAGGCGGCCTGTGGTGCCTGTCTGGTTGAGGTGGACGGCAAGGCGGTTCTGGCCTGTGCCACCCCCATGGAAAAGCTTGAGGGTAAAGAGGTGGTGACTCTTGAAGGGCTTCCCGAAACACTGTTGCAGACCCTGGGGCGTGCCTTTGTGGCCAAGGGTGCTGTGCAGTGCGGCTTCTGTACTCCCGGTTTTCTTACCCGTACCAAAGTCTTTTTGGAATCTAATCCCAATCCCAGCAGGGCCGAGGTTGAAAAGGGGCTGCGTTTTCATCTCTGCCGCTGTACCGGCTATGTGAAGATTGTCGATGCGGTGCTGGCTGCCGCCAAGGCATTGGCCAACGGGGAGAAGATCTCCTTTGAAGAGGGGGTGGGGATTGGTCTCTCCACACCAAAGTTTATGGCATTGGAACGGGCCATTGGCCGTAAGGGCTTTGTGGATGATATGCGTATTGAAGGCATGCTCCACGGTGCCTTGAAGTTTTCAGATCATCCAAGGGCCCGTATTCTCTCCATCAATACCAGTGTTGCAGAACAGCAAACGGGGGTAAAACGGGTCCTGCTGGCGGCAGATATCCCGGGACAGCGCAACTCCGGGCTTATTGTTGAAGATTGGCCCCTGATGCTGGAACAGGGTGAAATCACGCGATATATTGGAGATGTACTGGCCTCCGTTGTTGCCGAAACCGAGGCCCAGGCCAGGGCCGCAATGGAAAAAATTGTGGTTGAATATGAGGTTTTGGATGCCCTCACCGATATGCATCTTGCCCTTAACAGCCCCATTAAGGTGCATGAATCCGGCAATCTTCTGGGTGAAAAGATTATCAAACGGGGTGATGTGGAGGGCGGCTTTGCTCGTTCAGCACACATCGCTCAAGGGACATTTACCACCCCCACCATCGATCACGGCTTTCTGGAGATGGAGTGCTGTGTGGTTGTGCCCAAAGGCCAAGATAGAGGGATCAAGGTCTATTCCCAGAGTCAGGGCCCCTACCGGGAACGTGACGAGATTGCCCATCAGTTGGGACTTTCGCAAGAACTGGTTGAGGTGGAGATTGTTGATTGTGGCGGTGCCTTTGGCGGTAAGGAAGATATGACCGTTCAGGGGCATGCCGCTCTGGCCTGTCATCTGCTGAACTGCCCGGTGAAGTATAAACTCAGTCGTCCCGAATCCATTCGTATGCACCCCAAACGCCACCCCACCAGCCTTGAGTATAAAATAGCTTGTGATGCCAGCGGTAAACTGACCGCACTGTATGCCAGGATTCTCGGAGATACCGGAGCCTATGCCTCGGTGGGCGGCCCGGTGATGGACAGGGCCGGTACCCATGCCTCAGGCGGGTATCATTTTGCGGCGGTGGATATCGAGGCCAGGTCAGTCTATACCAATAATATTCCCTGTGGTGCCATGCGTGGCTTTGGGGTTAATCAGGCCACCTTTGCCCTGGAGATCCTGATGGATGAGCTTTGCAGTAAGGGCGATTTTGATCGCTGGCAGTTCAGGTATGATAACGCCTTGGATATTGGCAGTATGCTCGCTCCGGGGCAGGTGCTCACCGCAAGTGTGGGCCTGAAAGAGACCCTGCTCAGCGTGAAAGATGCCTATCAGAATGCCCGGTTCAAGGGCCTGGCCTGTGCCGTGAAGAACTGTGGCGTGGGCAATGGTATTCCAGAACTGAGCAAGGTTATAATCGAGATCCACGAGGGCGGTAAAATCACCCTGCATCATGGCTGGACCGAGATGGGCCAGGGAGTACATACCGTTGCCCGGCAAATGCTTTGTGAGGCCACCGGGATCAGCGATATCGAGCTGGTGACCCCGTATGTTTCCACGGCCTCCGGTGCCATTGGCGGCCCCACCACTGCCAGTCGTGGTACGCTGCTGCTGGGCCGTGCCATACTGGACGCGGCACAGGAGTTGAAGAAGGATCTCAAAAAGAAGTCTCTGGCAGAGCTTGCCGGAAAGACGTACCGGGGGCAATTCCTCTGCGACTACACCGATGCCGATGGCAAACCGGGTGAGATCATTTCCCATATCTCCTATGGCTATGCTACCAATCTGGCCATTTTGGATGATGATGGAAAGCTGGAAAAAATTATCGCCTCCCATGATGCCGGACGCATCCTTAACCCCAGGATGTTCCAGGGGCAGATCGAGGGCGGCGTGGCCATGGGCGTGGGCTATGCCCTGTCTGAAGGGGTGCCCCTGAAGGATGGTAGATTGACCTCCGGCAAGTACAGGGCTTTGGGGATTCCCAGAATCAACAACCTCCCTGAAATTGAAGTCATCGGTGTGGAATCCGACGACCCCGAGGGGCCGTTTGGGGCCAAGGGTGTGGGGGAGATCGGCTGTATTGCCACTGCACCTGCCATCGCTAACGCCTACTGTGATTACGATGGCAAACGAAGGTTTAGTCTGCCTTTGGAAGCAGTAAGCAAAAAGTAGGCAATGTCCATCGAGCTGGCAAGAAGGTGTTGGTAGGGGGGGCGGATACCAAGCTCGCAAATCCTGGTGCTGGTACTGTGATGGGTGCCTGGAAAAGATTAATTAGCAGAATGTTTGCGTAGAGGAGTAGTCGTGGTGGTGATGATATGACCTTATATTTGCGGGATGCCAGGTATATTGATTCTGAGTCTCTGGTGGTGAGTGCCACCCACTTGGCGGTGGAAGAGGGGGCTAGTGGCGGCGTGCATTTACTGGATATTATTCCTGCTGCCGGTGAGCGGAAGGCGGGTGATCGGGTGCTGGATTGCAAGGGCCGCTTTGTGACCCGCTCCTTTGCCTGTGGCCACCATCATATCTATTCGGCCTTGTGTCGGGGCATGCCTGCTCCTCCTAAGGTTCCAAATAATTTTGTTGAAGTCCTTCGCTATGTGTGGTGGCGGGTGGATAAGCGTCTGGATAAGGATATGGTTGAGGCCAGTGCCCTGACTGCTGCCCTGCAAATGGCACGTCGTGGAGTCACATTCTGTATCGATCACCACGCCTCTCCGCTTCATGTTGAGGGCAGTCTTGAGACCATTGCCAATGGTTTTGAGCAGTGCGGTATCGGGCATCTGCTGTGCCATGAGTCCTCGGATAGAAACGGGGCGGAGTATGCCCAGAAGAGTCTGGCCGAGCATGATGCCTACCTGGCCTCCGGCCGTCATGGCCTGATTGGACTTCACGCCTCATTTACGGTGGGGGATGAGCTCCTGGAGAAATCAGTGGCCCTGGCCAGAAAGTACGATACCGGGCTTCATATCCATGTGGCTGAAGATCTGGCCGATGAAGTACACTGCGAAGAGACCTATAACAAAAGGGTTGCCCGGCGTTTGGCTGATATTGGCGGTCTTGAAAGTGAGCGCACTATCCTTGGTCACTGTCTCCACTGTAACGATGAGGAACGCAGCCTGATAGCGGGTTCTCCTGTGTGGGTGGTCTCCAATGTGGAATCCAATCAGAATAATAACGTGGGGCTCACGGACTATGATTGGCTACAGAATGTGATGCTCGGTACCGATGGTATGCACAACGATATGCTTCGTTCCGCTAAGGCCCATCAGCTCTGCTGCGCAACCACCGGAGGGATTGGCTACGATGAAGTGTATCGGCGTTTTCGCAATGTACACAACTATCTCAGTCAGTTTGAGGGCATAGGTGATGATCTCAATAATCTGGTGATCCTTGATTACGACAGCCCCACCGAGCTGAACAGCGACAACTTCCTGGGCCATTTCCTCTTTGGGATAGAGGCCATTCATGTGGAGACGGTAATTGCTAAGGGTCGGGTCATTGTGGAAGATCGCAGATCCACCCTGGTTGATGAAGAGGCCATCCTGGCCTATGGTCGAGAACAGGGGCTGCGGCTCTGGGAAAAACTGGGAGTGTAAGAGATGAGAACTCTTGTGGTAAACGGAACGGTGGTTACGGCCACCACTACTCAGCAGGCGGATATCCAGATTGAAGGGGAGTCTGTTGCCGCAATTGGCCAAGATCTTCAGCGGCAGGATGGAGATAGGATCATAGATGCCACCGATTGCTATGTGATGCCGGGCGGGGTGGATGTCCATACCCACCTGAATCTCAGCATTGGCCCGGAAAAGGTGAGTGATGGCTTTTACCACGGTTCAGTGGCTGCGGCCCATGGCGGTACCACCTGCATTGTGGAACATCCGGGATTTGGGCCCAAGGATTGTAGTCTTGCATATCAGCTTGAGCTGTATAGCAACGAGGCCAGGGGAGAGATGTTGGTTGACTACGCTTTCCACGGGGTTGTGCAGAATGTGACCACTCAGATCATGCACTCCATCGAGGAGCAGATAGCGGCTGGTATTGTCAGCTTTAAGGCCTACCTCACCTACTCCGAACGGCTTTCGGATGGTGAAATTGTGGAGTTCCTGCAAGCCTGTCAGGCGGCTGGCGGCTTGTGCTGTTTTCATGCAGAGGATCATGAAATCATCAGTAGCCTCAGCCGGGAGCTGCGTGCCCATGGCGATATCAGTGATCCCCGCATTCACCCACGAAGCAGACCGGCGCACGCCGAAGCGGATGCTATCAGTCGTCTTATTACTATTGCCAGGGCAGCGGGGAACGTGCCGCTCTATATTGTCCACCTCTCCACCGCCGCAGGACTAGCGGCCATACAAGAGGGCAGGGAACAGGGCCTTCAGATCTATGCCGAGACCTGTCCTCAATACCTGTGTCTCACCGATGCCCGCTATGCAGAGCCGGATAACAGGGGGCTCTGTTATATCATGGCCCCGCCCCTTAGAAAGCAGGAAGATTGTGAGGCGCTGTGGCAGGGACTGGCCGACGGCAGTATCGACGTGCTGGCAACGGATCACTGTTCCTTCTCTTTTGCAAGAAAGTATGCGCTGGGGGCAAATGATATCTTTGCGGCCCCCGGCGGTATTCCAGGTGTGGAGACCCGGATTCCCCTGCTCTTCTCATTGGGGGTGCTAAAAAAACGTATCTCTCTATCTCGCTTTGTGGAACTCACTGCCACCAATCCCGCCCGTATTATGGGGCTTGCCCCTGCCAAGGGGGATATTGCGGTGGGATGCGATGCTGATATCCTGATCCTTGACCCGGCGCAGGAGAAGAGGGTGGAGCCGGAAACCCTGCATCAGCATGTGGATTATACGCCTTTTGCCGGGATGCAGCTTCGGGGCTGGCCCAGGACTGTGCTGCTGCGTGGAGAGCTGCTGTTGGAAGACGGTCACCTGCGTGGCAACAGAGGGCGCGGAAAATTTATAAAACGAAGGTTTAGTGACAGGCCGTAGCCTGAGGGGTATTAAAAGAGCATGGCAACGATGAAAAAAGATCTTTTTTTCTGCAAAGACATAGATGTACTCCTGAAATGGATCTTAGATGATCTTGAACAGCGGGATGAGATATTCGGAATCGGCAGGGAGCAGTTCTTTGTCCCCGGCACCGATCAGCCCTTTCGCACGTATCGTTACGGCGAACTGCTGGAGACACCACTGGGTGTGGCATCTGGGCCGCACACCCAACTGGCCCAGAATATCGTGGCCGCCTGGCTCACCGGGAACCGCTATATAGAACTGAAGACCATTCAGGTGCTGGATGAGCTGGATGTGACCAAGCCCTGTATCGATATGACCGATGAGGGCTACAACTGTGAGTGGTCCCAGGAACTGAAACTGGATGAGTCTTTTAATGAGTATCTGAACGCTTTTATCCTTCTCCATATCCTGCGGGACAGACTTGGTTTTGCAGGAGAGGAGGCCGGATTTATCTTTAATATGAGTGCCGGGTACGAGCTGGAAGGCATCCATAGTCCTGCTGTGCAGAACTTCTTTGACCGTATGGAAAACTGCTCCGAACCCCTTGCCGCAAAGATTGAGCAGATTGCAGCAATCTATCCACGGGTGAAGGAACTCACGATCCCCACTCAGATCTCTCGCAGCCTCACCATCTCCACCATGCATGGCTGTCCACCCGATGAAATCGAAAAAATCGCCCGCTACTTCATCGAAGAGCGTGGCTATCACACCACCATTAAACTGAACCCCACCCTGCTGGGGCCAACGCGTCTTCGTGCTATCCTGAACGACAATCTTGGTTTTGATATTGATGTACCGGATTTGGCCTTTGACCACGATCTTAAATATCCCGACGGGATCAAGATGATCCGTGCCCTCATGGAATCTGCGGCTGCAAATGGTGTTGAGTTTAATGTGAAACTCACCAACACCCTGGAGACCACCAATATCGATCAGGCCCTGCCCAAGAGTGAGGCCATGTGCTATATGTCGGGCCGGGCTTTGCATCCCATCAGTATTAACCTGGCCGCTCGTCTCCAAGAGGAATTTGCAGGCGCACTGGATCTCTCATTCTGTGCAGGGGTGGATACCTTTAACGTACTGGATACTTTGGGTTGTGGCATGTCTCCGGTGACAGTCTGTTCCGATGTCTTAAAACCCGGCGGTTATGCCCGTGTCAGCCAGTATGCGGAGATGGTACTCGTTGGAATGGCAGCGGTTTCGGCAGACTCTCTGGACGATTTGGTATGCAGTTGGGCCGGAATGGATGATCCCAGGCAGGCAGCCCTTAGCAACCTGAAGCATTATGCGGTGGATGTGCTGGATCGGGGGCGGTATGTAAAAGATCTCTTTCCCTATCAAAACGTCAAGACGAAGAGATTTTTGCCCACCTTTGACTGCGCCGCAGCCCCATGCGTCACCAGTTGCGGGGCCTCCCAGGATGTGCCCCGTTATATGGATTTCACGGCTCGGGGCGACTTTGAAAATGCCTATTGCACAATCCTTGCCTCCAATCCTTTTCCCAATATGCAGGGTATGGTCTGTGATCACCCCTGCCAGTATAAGTGTACCCGGCTCAACTACGATTCCCCCCTGCTGATCCGGGAGATTAAACGCTTTATTGCAGAATCACAGCAGCAGGAGATAGAACTGGTTTGTGAGCCGGATACGGGCAAATCTGTGGCCATCATCGGGGCCGGGCCGTCCGGCTTATCCGCCGCCTTCTTTCTGCGCCTTGAGGGCTACAGAGTGGAGATCTACGAGTCCAAGGATTTTGTTGGTGGCATGGCTTCAGACGGTATTCCCGTCTTTCGTCTGGACGCAGCTGGTCTGCAAAAGGATATAGACCGTATTCTGGCACTTGGCGTTACACTCCACACTGGAGTAAAGGTGGATAGGGAACAGTTTGACCTGCTGCGCAGCTCCCATGATTTTGTCTATGTGGCCATTGGTGCCCAGGGTAGTTCCACCCTGGATATCCCAGGTGCAGAGGTTGACGGGGTTTTTGATCATCTCGATTTCTTGAGTAGCGTCCGGCGGGGTGATACCCCTGAGATCGGCAGGAAGGTGATTATCATAGGGGCCGGGAATTCGGCCATGGATGCCGCCCGTACTGCTAAACGGTTGGTGGGAGCGGAGGGCGAGGTGAGCATCGTCTACCGCCGCAGCAGAAGGCAGATGCCAGCGGACCATGAAGAGATTGTGGCCACCCTTGAAGAGGGTGTTTGCATAGTTGAGCTGGCGGCACCCGAATCTGTGATTGTGGCAGATGGCCGGGTTACAGGGATGGAGGTTGCCACCATGAAACTGGGGGCCCCGGATGATTCCGGACGGCGCAGTCCAGTGAAGGTGCAGGGCAAAAATCATAACCTTACTGCCGATTCCATAATCGTGGCCATCGGACAGCGGGTGGAACTGGACTTTGTGCCGGGTGGCAGACTGGATGTGGACAGCTACTCTCTCAAGTCAAATATAGAGTGCGTTTATGCCGGGGGCGATGTGGTGGATGTCTCCTCTCTGATTCATGCCATTGGCCATGGCCGTCGGGCCTGTTACTCCATTATTGCAGCCTCCGGCGGCAGCCCAAGGGTGGATCTGGCCCCCGCTGAGAGTCGCCGTCCGGATCTTGTGGAACTCCAGAAACAGGGTGCTATCCGTCGTTTCGGTGTCACCATGCCGGAACTTGCAGCGGATAAACGTCTCAACTTTGATCTCTTTGTGGAGACGTTAAGCAAGGAAGAGGCCATGGCTGAGGCCTCCCGTTGTCTACAATGTGATCTGGTGTGTAACGTCTGTGTCTCTGTCTGTCCCAATCGGGCCAATATGGCCCTGCCAATGGAACCCCGTTCCTATCCGGTGCAGCAGGTTAGCAGCGATGGCAGTATCAGCAGTAGCGGTCGGGTGGAACTGAAACAGGCCTATCAGATCATCAATATTGCCAACTTCTGTAACGAATGTGGTAACTGCCAGACCTTCTGCCCCACCAGCGGTGCTCCCTATCGGGATAAGGCCCGGGTGCATCTTTCCGAAGAGAGTCTGTTGGCCCACGGTGAGGGGTATTGGATGACCAGGTCCGCAGGGATGCAGATTATGCATGATGGCAGGTCGGCCAGTCTCACAAAAGAGGGGGAATATTTTATCTATGAGGATGATGAACTGCGTGTTCGTTTGGCCGCAGATACCCTGGAGGCAAGTGCTGCGGAGTTAAAGACAGCGATACAGAATAAAAGCTTGAGGGAAGCCAGCGAGGCAGCTATTTTGTATGCTTTGCTGGATGGACGTGCGCCGTTTCAGTCAATATAAACAATAATGAAATAAGGGCCTCCAGGTATGACAAATTTGCAGGATTTGAAGATCGTTATGCGTGGTGCCGGAGATCTGGCAACGGGAGTTGCCCTGAGATTGCACCGTTGTGGATTCAACAATCTGTTGCTCCTGGAGACGGAGCATCCCCTGGCGGTGCGGCGGCGGGTCTCGTTTTCAGAGGCCGTGAACAGTGGCGAAGTCTCCGTTGAAGGGGTAACTGCCCGGTGTATTAAAGAAATTGAGGCCGCTGCCGAGTACTGGGCCAAGGGGGAGATCCCCATCATGGTGGATTCGCAGGGCAGCAGTGTGGCCAGTATGCAGCCAGATGTTCTTGTTGATGCCATTATTGCCAAGCGCAATCTCGGTACTCACAGAGATGATGCGGAGCTGGTGATAGGCCTGGGGCCTGGATTTTGTGCCACCGAAGATGTGGACTGCGTGATCGAGACCATGCGGGGCCACGATCTGGGTCGGGTGTTACGACAGGGTAGACCCCATGCCGATACCGGGATTCCGGGTGTAATCGAGGGCTACAGCTATGAGCGTCTGTTACGGGCACCTGGGGCCGGGATTTTTGAGACGGAGCTGGATATAGGGGACATGGTGAAGGTGGGTGAGATTGTGGGGACAGTTGCCGCAAAACCTGTGACAGCAACAATATCCGGGGTTGTGCGGGGGCTACTGCGCAGTGCAACTCCGGTGCAGCAGGAGATGAAACTGGGCGATATCGATCCGCGTGGTGAACCCGCCCTCTGCAACAGAGTTTCGGATAAGGCCATGGCCATTGCCGGAGGGGTGGTTGAGGCCATACTCTGGCACTATAATTGCTAACAAATGTCGGGGTTAATACGTTAACGGAGAACAGAGAATGGCAGTTGGAAAATCACATATGCGCAAGGATGTTCGGGCCAAGGTTACCGGGAAGACACGTTACACCGATGATTTTAGTATGGCCGGGATGCTGCACGCCAAATACGTTCGCAGTCCCATTGCCCACGGAAAGGTGAAGAGCATAGATAGTAGTGCCGCTCTAGCCATCCCTGGAGTGGAGGCGGTGTTTAGTCACGCCGATGTACCGAAAATACTCTATCCCACCGCAGGCCACCCCTTTTCTCTCGATCCTGATCATCAGGATGTTGCCGACAGACTGCTACTCACCGATCATGTCCGCTACCACGGCGATGAGGTGGCAATTGTGGTTGCCCGTGATCTCCTGACTGCTGAAAAAGGGGCTCGGGCGGTGCAGGTGGAATATGAAGAGCTTCCGGTTTGTGTAACGTCCGAGGCCGCCATGGCAGAAGATGCCCCCGCCATTCATCCGGGCGGCAATATCATTAAATCCACAAGCTTTGAGGTGGGTGGCAGCCTGGATGCGGCGGAAAAAGAGGCAGATATCATCCTTAGCGGCAGTTATAAGAGTCCTATTGTTCTCCACTGTCATCTGGAGAACCACATCGCATACGCCTATATGGATGATAACGATCATCTGGTCATTGTCAGTTCCACCCAGATTCCCCATATCTGCCGCCGTATTGTGGGGCAGGCCCTGGATATGCCCTGGGCCAGGATTCGGGTGATCAAACCCTATATTGGTGGTGGCTTTGGCAATAAACAGGATGTGATCCTGGAACCCATGGTGGCTTTTTTGAGTCGCAAGATGGATGGTGTTCCGGTAAAGATTGAGCTGGAACGGGAGGAGGGGCTGGTCGCCACCCGTACCCGCCACTCCCAGACGATAAACGCCAGGGCCGGGGTGAGCCGGGATGGAACACTGAAATTCCTTGATCTGAACGTGATCTCCAACACCGGGGCCTACGCCTCCCATGGCCACTCCATTCCCATGGCCGCAGGAAGTAAATCCTGTAACCTCTATCCCCGGTCTGTTACCCGTTTTTCAGCCACCAGCCATTATGCCAACATCCCGGCGGCAGGTGC